>JALRDW010000115.1 GCA_023262065.1 Acidimicrobiia bacterium
TTAGCAAGCCCCCACTTGAAGGCTGCCACATAGGCCGTCCCGAGGCCCAACTTGCCTGGACGACTGATAAGATGAACTCGCCCCTGATGCTGGATCTGCAAGTCCCCGATCACCCTTTGAGTGCCGTCCTGACTGTTGTCATCGGGCGCGGAGGACGCGGTGATCGTGGCGTCTCCGAATCACACCCATGCCGCGTTGCTGGCCGACGTGTTGTCGACCGATCTTCCGGTGTTGGTGGAGAAGCCGATGTGCACCTCGGTCGAGGATTGTCTGACGGTGGTGAGCGATGCCGAGAGGCGCAACGCCGTCACGTGGGTCGGCCTGGAGTACCGCTACATGGCCCCCATCGCGGCGTTGTTGGACGTGGTGCGTTCGGGTGACCTGGGTGACCTGCGCATGTTTTCCATACGCGAACACCGCTTCCCGTTCCTGGTGAAGGTGGACAACTGGAATCGTTTCAGTCGAAACACCGGCGGGACATTGGTGGAGAAGTGCTGTCACTTCTTCGACCTGATGAACCTGGCCGTGGACGCGCGACCGACGCGGGTCTACGCCAGTGGGGGACAGGACGTGAACCACCTCGACGAGGTGTACGACGGTGAGCGCAGCGACATCCTGGACAACGCCTACGTGATCGTGGATTACGACAACGGTGTGCGCGCCAGTTTGGATCTGTGCATGTTCGCCGAAGCGGGCCGCAACGAGCAGGAGATCGTGGCCGTCGGTTCGCGGGGCAAGGTCGAGGCCGCGTTGCCGGGTGACGGGTTTGTTCACGTGGGCTCGCGGGCCGATCGGTCGGTGCGGTCGGTGCCGGCGACCATGGACTCGTCGGTGGCGCATGCCGGCTTCCACTTCGGTGCCAGTTACGTGGAGGTGGCGCGCTTCTGCGATGCCGTGCGCCACGGAAGCAGAGCCGAGGTGAGTGTCAGCGACGGACTGTGGAGCGTGGCGGTGGGTGTCGCCGCTCATCGCAGCATCGACGAGGGACGTCCGGTGATGTTGAGCGAGTTCGGGCTGGGCTGATCGGCGACGGCCCCGTTGAGGTCGTCGTACCGGTTCAGGATTCCGTGATGGTGATCGAGATGATCTCGATCGCGGACTTCGGTGGCACACCGTTGGAACCGGGCTCGTCGTTACCGGCCAGGTCCATGTCGCTCACCGTGGTGTCGAGACCGTCGGTGACTTGTCCGAAGAGCGTGTAGTTCGGATCTAGGGAGACACCCTGATCTCCGGTGATCACGAAGAACTGGCTGCCGTTGGTGTTCGGACCGGAGTTGGCCATGGCCAACGAACCGATCTTGTACTCGCCCGCGGCCGGCAACTCGTCGGCGAACTTGTAGCCGGGGCCACCCGAGCCGGTGGCGGTGGGATCGCCACACTGCACCATGAAGCCCGGGATGGCGCGGTGGCAGGTTGTGCCGTCGAAGTACTTCGAGCGCGCCAGGCTGACGAAGTTGTTCACGGTGCCGGGGGCTTTGGCCGGGTCGAGCAACGCGGTGTACTCACCGAAGTTGGTGGTGACGGTGGCGGTGTAGGTCTTGGTGGGGTCGATGCAGAGCTGGAACGAGTCCGCGAACTCCTGCGTCTGCTCGCTGGCACCCTCGGCGGGCGGGCACGCGGTGGTGCCGTAGACGAACGCGGTGCTTTCGTCGTCATCGGTGAGGAAGGCGATGCCGAAGAAGATGGCCACGACCACGATGACGGCCGAGACGGCACGAATGATGTTGCGGCTGGTCTTCTGGCGACGAGCGGCCTGGAGTTGCTGCTCGCGGCCGAGCTGACGGTTGGACTTCTTGCGTTCGCGTTTGGCGGTTCCCACGAATGGGAAAGGCTAGCCGTGCAACGCCGGCGATGCCCATCGGCGGATAGCCTGACAGCCTTGTGGCGTTGATTGTCCAGAAATTCGGTGGCACCTCGGTGGCCGACCCCGAGCGCATCCGCGCGGTGGCCGAACACGTGGCGTTCACCAAGCGTCACGGCAACGACGTCGTCGTGGTGGTCTCGGCCATGGGCAAGTCCACCGACAATCTCATCAAGTTGGCCAACGACGTGTCGTCCACCCAGCCGGCCCGCGAGATGGACATGTTGCTCACCACCGGCGAACGCATCTCCATGGCGTTGGTGTGCATGGCCCTGGCCGACCTCGGCATCGAAGCCGTCAGCTTCACGGGTAGCCAGGTGGGCATCATCACCGACACGGTGCACACCAAGGCCAAGATCCTCGAAGTGAAGGGCGATCGCGCCCGCGAGGCGCTGGCCCAGGGCAAGGTGTGCGTGGTGGCCGGCTTTCAAGGTGTCAGCACCGAACGCGAGATCACCACGCTCGGTCGTGGCGGATCCGACACCACGGCGGTGGCGTTGGCCGCCGCATTGAACGCCGACAGTTGCGAGATCTACACCGACGTCACGGGCGTGTTCAGCGCCGATCCGCGCATCGTGCCCCAGGCCCGCAAGCTGCAACACATCAACTTCGACGAGATGCTCGAGATGGCCGGCGCCGGCAGCAAGGTGCTGGCGTTGCGTTCGGTCGAGTTCGCCCGCAACCACAACGTCCCCATCCAGGTTCGCTCCAGCTTCACGTGGGAGCCGGGCACCTGGGTCGTTCAGGAGGACCCCTCGATGGAGCAGGCGATCGTCAGCGGAGTCACCCACGAGACCGCGGAGGCCAAGGTCACGATCTCCCGCGTCCCCGACGAGCCGGGCGTCGCGGCCCGGTTGTTCCGGCGGCTCGCGGACAGCGAGATCAACGTCGACATGATCGTGCAGAACGTGTCGACCGACGGGCACACCGACATCTCGTTCACAGTTCCCGAGGTCGATCTGACCCGAACGCTGCAGGTCGCCGAGGAGATCGCGACCTCGGTCGGTGCGAGCGGCGTGGCGGCTGATCCGGACATCGCCCGGGTCTCGATCGTCGGGGCCGGCATGCGCACCAACCCGGGAGTCGCCGCGACCATGTTCGAGGTGCTCGCGAACGAGGGCGTCAACATCGAGATGATCAGCACCTCCACGATCCGGACCTCCTGCGTGGTACGGGCCGGTGACGTCGAGCGCGCGGCGCAGGCCCTGCACTCGGCGTTCGGGCTGGACGCGAGCTGACCGTGGGCGTGCGGATCGGAGTCATCGGGGCGACCGGACTGGTCGGTCAGGAGATGCTGCGGCTCATCGCCGAACGCGACTTCCCGGCCGACGAGGTGCGGGCGTTCGCCTCACCGCGCTCGGAGGGCCGGGTCCTCACCTCGGGTGCGCGCGAGATCACCTGCGAGGTGCTCCGGGACGGCTGCTTCGACGGTCTCGACCTCGTGATCGTCGACGTCGACGATCCGATCGCGCTCGAGTGGGCGCCGGTCGCCGCGGCTGCGGGCGCGCGGGTCGTGGACAACTCGGCCGCGTTCCGGAGCGAGGCCGACGTGCCGCTCGTGGTCGCCGAGGTCAACCCGGACGACCTCGACGAGCTGCCGCGCAACATCGCGTCCTGCCCGAACTGCACGACGATGGTGCTCCTCACCGCGCTCGCGCCGCTGCACCGCGCCGCCGGCATCGACCGCATGGTGGTGTCGACCTACCAGGCGGTGAGCGGTGCGGGGCAGGCCGGCATCGACGAGCTCGACGAGCAGTGGGTGGCCCGCGCCTCGGACCTCCCGCCGCTGCGCCGCGCCGCCGCGATCGAGGGGACGATCACGCCCGGGCGGGTCTGGGGTGCGCCGATCGCCGGCAACGCGATCCCGCTCGCCGGTTCGGTCCGGGAGGCCGGGTACACCTCGGAGGAGTGGAAGCTCGTCCGCGAGACCCACAAGATCCTCCACGACGACACGATCCGGGTCACCGCCACCTGTGTGCGGGTGCCCGTGTACGTCGGTCACTCGATGACCGCCAACGTGGCGTTCCGGTCGGCGATGGACGCGACGAGCGCCGCGACGTTGCTCGCCTCGGCCCCCGGGGTGCGCCTCGTCGACGGCGGGGCCGGCGCGCCGACCGCGCTCGAGGGCGCGGGCATCGACCCGGTGCTCGTCGGTCGGCTCCGGGACGACCCGACGCAGGCGAACACCATCGACCTCTGGGTGACGGGCGACAACCTCCGCAAGGGTGCGGCGCTCAACGCCATCCAGATGGCCGAGATCCTCGTCCGCCGCGGCTGACGAACCGCCCGGGCGCGAGGACGGCGCCCCGGAGGGCGCCGTCGACGGTGGTCGGGATGCCGGGATTTGAACCCGGGGCCTCAGCGTCCCGAACGCTGCGCGCTAACCAAACTGCGCTACATCCCGAAGGGGTGGTGAGTGTAACCGGGCGCCGCTCAGGCCTCGCCCTCGACCGCCCGGACCGGGCTGAGGAGCCGCTTGATCGCTCGCCGCAGCTGGCCGGCATCGACCGGCTTCACGAGCACGGCGTCGGCGTCGGCGCGCTGGGCGATGTGGCGGTCGGCCTCCCGATCGAGCAGCAGGAGGATCGGCAGTTCGGGCAGGCGACCGGCGGCCGCCTCGAGTCGCAGGTCGATCGCGGTGGCGATCCCGCCCTGGTTCGCGATCTGCAGGTCGAGGATCACGAGATCGGGTGCAGCCTCGGCGACCGTGGTGCGCACGTCCTGACCGCGGGTCACCTCCACGACGCGCTGGCCGGGACCGGTGAGGCTCGTGCGGATCTGGTCCCGCACCCAGGCTGCTTCGGCGGCGACGAGGATGGTGGTCACGGGGGTGAGGCTATCGCCCGGCCCGCGCGCCGAACCGACCGGGGTCCCTCAGGTCCCGTCGTCGTCGAGCAGGCGCCGGGCGATGGCGTCGAGTGCCCCCACGTCGTGGACGTCGTGGGGCAGGAAGGGCACGAAGGCGACGGCCGCCCCGGTGCCGAGGCGCAGCCGGACCCCCTCGAGGTGGCGGCGCTCCCGGGCCGCGACCTCCTGGAAGTCGCCGAGCGTCTCGAGACGGTCGGCGAGACGGTGGCGGGCCGCGGTGACGGCTGCGTCGGCCCGCGGCAGGTCGCGGAGCGCGGCGCCCCGGGCGTGCAGCACATCACCGCGTCCGGTGCCGAACTGCGGGTGCACGCGGTTCACCACGAGGCCGGCGACGCGGTACCCGTGGTCACCGATCGCCTGCGCGAAGTGCTCGGCCTCGAGGACCGCATCCCGACGGGGCGAGGTGACGAGCACGAACTGCGTCGTCGGTTCGCCGATGACCTGGCGGACCCGCCGGGCCCGCTCGCGGAAACCCTCCTCCATGCCCTCGAACGCGCGGAAGAAGGCCACGATGTCATCGACCACCTCGGTCCCCACGACGCGGCTCGCCGTGCGGACGAGCGCCTGCACCGCGACGCCGGCGACCCGCAGCCCGGTTCGGGCGGGAGCGATGAGCACGCGGAACACCCGGTTGTCGAGCAGGCGGAGCAGGCGTTCGGGCGCGTCGAGGAAGTCGAGGGCGTGTCGACTCGGTGGTGTGTCGATGACGATGAGATCGTCGTCGCCGTCCTCGTGGAGCTCGTGGAGCTTCTCCATCGCCATGTACTCCTGCGTGCCGCCGAGGGCCGAGGAGATCGTGCGGTAGAAGCCGTTCTCGAGGATCCGGGTCGCCTGCGCGTCGTCGGCCGCGTGACGGGCGACGAGTGCGTCGAAGGTCGCCTTCGGGTCGAGCATCATCGCCGAGAGCCGACCTCCCGGCACCGAGTCCTCGCGGGACCAGTGGGCGGGATCGATGACGACCGGATCGGGCGCGAGGGCCGGGAGCCCGAGCGCGTCGGCCAGCCGTTTGGCCGGGTCGATGGTGACCACCACGGCCCGGCGGCCCGCCCGCGCCGCATCGATCGCGAGCACCGCGGCGGTCGTCGTCTTGCCGACCCCACCGCTGCCCGCGCAGATGATCACGCGGGACGAGTCGATGAGTTCCCGGAACGTGGTCATCACGGCGCTCCCGGATCGTCGAGCGCGTCGATCGCCGCGCCGAGCGCGGTCGCCAGCACCTCGATCTGGGGTCGCCCGATGTCGGCGTCGAAGATGAACGGCAGGTGCAACTGCGCGAGCGGGAGCGCGGCGGCCAGACGCTCGGCCTGGGCGCGCTGCACGGCGCGGCGCGACCGCCGGAACGCGGTGGCCGCAGCGAGGTCCTCGACCTCGGCGACGGACAGGGGCAGGTCGATGAGCGTGGCGTCGGCGGCGATCGCGGCGGGAGTCGCGTCGGCGTCCGGCGCCCCGACCTCCGGGTAGAGCCCGTTCACCACGACCGGCATGAGCGAGACGCCGACCCGGTCCTCCAGCGCGAACGCGGTCTCGGTCGCCTCACGCACCGGTGTCTCCTCGGGGGCGGTGACGAGGAGCACCTGGCAGCGGGTCGGATCGGAGAGCAGGGCGACGACGTCGGCCGCCTGGTGGCGGATCGGTCCGACCGCCACGGCGTCGAGCAGGCCGAGCGGCGAGGTGAGGAAGCTGAGGGCGTGGCCGGCGGCCGGCGCATCGACGAGGATGAGGTCGAAGGTGCCGCCCATCTCGATGCTCTTCACCTTGCCGAGCACGAGGATGTCCTTCATGCCGGGGACGGCGGTGGCGATGACGTCGAGCAGACCGGTCGTCCCGAGCCGGCGTGCGATCCGGCCGAACCCGTTGCCCTCGAGCCAGTCCACCAGCGCCTCGTCCGGGGTGAGGGTGCGCCCCCGGACCCCCGGGGCGAGGTCGATCTCCCGGTAGGTGAGGTCGGGCACGCCGAAGGCCGACGCGAGGCCGGACTTCCCCTCGACCTCGACGACGAGGACCCGCAGGCCGAGGCGCGCCGCGAGCACCGCGAGGGCCGCCGTGACCGTGGTCTTCCCGACCCCGCCCTTCCCCGCTACGACCACGACCCGGGCGCTGGTACAGAATCGGCGCTGGTCCATCGCCCCCGATGCTACGGGAGACCCAGTGCAGCGCCGCCGTCGACTCGCCACGATCCTCCTGGGCGTCGCGTGCCTCGTCACGGGGATGGCCGGGGCCGCCGGTGCGATCGGGACCGGCGCGCGCGCCGACGCCGCGGTGTCGTCGGGCCGCGGCGGCATCATCGTCGTGCAGGTCAAGGGGCTGCTCGACCCGCCGAACGCCCGCCTCATCACGAGCGCCATCGAGGATGCGAACCGGGCGCGGGCCTCCGTCGTCGTCCTCGACATCGATTCCGAGGGTGCGGTCGACCTCGAGATCGGCCCGGTCCTCGAGACGATCCGCGCCTCCCGGGTCCCGGTGACGACCTGGGTCGGACCGGCGGGTTCCGAGGCCAAGGGCGCGGCGGCGGTGATCGCTTCCGCCTCGGCCGTGCTCGGCGTCGGGTCCGGCTCCCACATCGGTCCGGCGTACCCCGAGGCGCGTGACACCTCGGCACCCCCGCGGGCGGAGGTCGCGGCGCGGGTCGCCCGGCTGAGTGAGCGCAACGGCCGGGACGGCGACGCGGCCCGGGCCCTCGCCACCGATCGACTCGACGCGGACGCGGCGACGGCCTCGGGTGCGGCCGATCGGATCTGTGGGCGCCCGGCGAACGGCGACGGCTGCGCGACCCTCGGTGACTTCGTGGTCCGCATCGACGGTCGGGTGGTCACCACGGCCCGGGGCGAGGTCCGGCTCGACACCTCGAAGGTGATCGGGCAGGGCCAGGATCGTCGGCGCCAGCCGAACCAACCGGTGGCGTTCCGGAAGTTGACGCTCGCCGGTCAGGCCGAGCACACGCTCACGAATCCGTCCATCGCGTACGCGCTGCTCATCATCGGACTCGCGCTCATCGTCTTCGAGTTCTTCACCATCAGCATCGGTCTCGCCGGGGGTGCCGGTGCGCTCGCGGTGATCGGTGCCTGCGTGGGCTTCTCCCACCTGCCGGTCACCTGGTGGGGGATCGCGCTGCTCCTCCTCTCGGCCTTCGCGTTCGCGGTCGACGTGCAGGTCGGGCGACCCGCGGTGTGGAGCGGGATCGGCACGGTGACGCTCATCGCGGGCTCGTTGTTCCTGTACACGGGTGCGTCGAGCCTGCAGGTGCCGTGGTGGCTCGTCGTCGTGATGGTCGCGTCGACGTTGCTCTTCTACCTCGGTGGCATGCCGATCGCGGTGCGTTCGCGATTCTCGACGCCGACGGTCGGGCGGGAGTCGCTCATCGGTGAACTCGGCGAGGCTGCGGTGGCGATCGATCCGGACGGCGTGGTGCTCATCGATGGTGCCCGGTGGCGGGCGCGGACGAACCGGGCCACCCCGATCCCGGCGGGCTCGACGATCCGGGTCGTGGAGGTGCTCGGCCTCGTGCTCGAGGTCGAACCCGAGGAGGGCGGCGCGAAGGACTACCGGGAGATGCGCCGGGGCCGGGTCGGCGACCCCGAGGGTGAGGCCGCCGACTGAGCCCCGGGCCGGTCGCGACGAACCCCCGGAAACCCGCAGGAACCGGCCGTTTCCGGGCTTGCGCCGCCGGGTCCGTCCGCCTCTTGTGGCCCCGGGGACCCGGCGGTAGGTTCGCCCCGCGGGCACCCGGCGGAGTTGGTGCCCCGGGAGTCGACGAGCCATGCGACAGACCACGACGATCGATGCCTGGCAGGTACGGGCCGCGTGCCGCGGTCCGGAGTCGGTCCTGTTCTTCCCACCCACGACGAGCGAGCGCCGCGAGGAGCGTGACCTGCGCGAGCGCCGGGCCAAGGCGATCTGCGCGACCTGCCCCGTGCAGCGCGAGTGCCGGGCCTACGCGCTGTCGATCCGCGAGCCGCACGGCATCTGGGGCGGATTGAGCGAGACCGAGCGTCGTCACCTGCTCGACGCGTGAGTGGCGCCGGGCTCCCGGCGCGGTCGAACCCGTAGCATCGGTCCCGTGACCCGGGATGGCGCGGAGGGCCTCGATGGGCCGTCGCTCGCAGCGGCACGCGCCTGGGCGCGCCAGCTTGGCGTGTTCGTGCTGGCCGGCAGCGTGCTCGAGGCGATCGGCGATGGATCGCGCGCGTTCAACACCAGCGTGCTCGTGGCACCCGATGGCCGTGACATCGCGATCTACCGCAAGGTCCATCTGTTCGACGTCACCGTGGGCGGCCACGAATACCGCGAGTCCGACGCCGTGGAGCCCGGCGAGGCCCTCGCGCTCGGTGACGCGGCGGGGCTCCGGCTGGGGCTGAGCGTGTGCTACGACCTGCGCTTTCCCGAGCTCTACCGATCGCTCGCGGCGTCGGGCGCCACCGCGCTGGCCGTGCCCGCGAACTTC
>JALRDW010000134.1 GCA_023262065.1 Acidimicrobiia bacterium
GCGGGCACAACGCCGGGCACACGATCATCGTCGACGGCGAGGTCTTCAAGCTCCAGCTCGTGCCGAGCGGGGTCCTCTACGAGGGCGTCACCCCGGTCATCGGCAACGGCGTCGTCGTCGATCCGGCGGTCCTCATCGCCGAACTCGACATGCTCAACGCCAAGGGCGTCGACACCTCACGGCTGCGTCTCTCCGGGAACGCGCACCTCATCATGCCGTACCACCAGGAGATCGACCGCGTCACCGAGCGGTACCTCGGCAAGAACAAGTTGGGGACCACCAAGCGGGGCATCGGGCCGACGTACGCGGACAAGGCGCTGCGGGTGGGACTGCGGGTGCAGGACCTCCTCGACCCGAAGATCTTCCGCGAGAAGCTCGAACTCGTGCTCCGGGAGAAGAACGGCCTGCTCTCCAAGGTCTACAACCGCCTGCCGATGGACCTCGACGAGATCGCGGACGCGTACCTCGCGATGGCTCCGCGTCTGGCACCGCACATCGACGACACGGTGCACGTGATCCACGACGCGCTCGATCGCGGTGACTGGGTCCTGTTCGAGGGCGCGCAGGCGACCTACCTCGACCTCGACCACGGCACCTACCCGTTCGTGACCTCGAGCAACCCGATCGCAGGCGGCGTGTGCCCCGGGGCCGGCGTCGGCCCGCTCGCGATCCAGCGCATCGTCGGGGTCGTGAAGGCGTACCTCACCCGCGTCGGGTCCGGTCCGTTCCCGACCGAACTGTTCGAGGGGGACGCGGTCGGCGACGAACTCGTCGAGCGCGGGGGTGAGTTCGGCACGAACACCGGTCGTCGTCGACGCCCGGGGTGGCTCGATCTCGTCATGCTCAAGCACGCGACGCGGCTCAACACCTGCACCGAACTCGCGATCACCAAGCTCGACGTGCTCTCGCCGTTCGAGGAGATCAAGGTGTGCGTCGGCTACGTGGGCGACGACGGCACGCAGTACGACTACGTGCCGTACCACCAGTCGGTGCTCCACAAGGTCACGCCCGTCTACGAGACGCTCCCCGGCTGGGCGAGTGACATCGAGACCGCGCACACGCTCGCCGACCTGCCCAAGCAGGCCCAGGACTACGTGCAGTTCATCGAGGACTTCACGAAGGTGCCCGTGTCGTTCGTGTCGGTGGGACCCGCCCGCGACCAGACCGTGGTCCTCCCCCGGGAGCGCTGACCGTGCGGGTCCTCGTCCTCGGGAGTGGGGGCCGGGAGCATGCGCTCGCCTGGGGCCTCGCCCGATCCGATTCGGTCGAGGCGGTGCTCATCGGTCCCGGCAACCCGGGGACGGCCACCGTCGGGGCGAACGTCGCCGTGGATCCGACCGATGGGGGCGCGGTCGTCGATCTGGCCCGGCGGGAGGCGATCGACCTCGTCGTCATCGGACCCGAGGCCCCGCTCGTCGCGGGCGTCGCCGACGCGCTGCGCGCTGCGGGCATCCCGGCGTTCGGTCCGGGCGCGGCGGGGGCCCGCCTCGAGGGATCGAAGGCCTGGATGAAGGAGGTCCTCGCGGCGGCCGGTGTGCCCACCGCGGCACACGCGACCTTCGGGGCCGGGGATGAGGCGGCGGCGCTCGCGTACCTCGAGTCCATGCCCGGCTTCTACGTGGTGAAGACCGACGGACTCGCCGCAGGCAAGGGCGTCGTGGTCACCGAGTCGATCGACGAGGCGCGCGATGCCGTGCGCTCGTACCTCTCCGGCGACGCGTTCGGGGACGCGGGCCGCACCCTCGTCATCGAGGAGGGGCTCACCGGTCCCGAGGTGTCGCTGCTCGTCGTGTGCGACGGGTCGCTCGAGGGCGTGGCACTCGCACCGGCCCAGGACTTCAAGCGCATCGGCGAGGGCGACACCGGACCGAACACCGGGGGAATGGGCGCGTACTCGCCGGTGCCGGTCGCGACCGCCGTGATCGTCGACGAGGTCATGGAGCGCGCGGTCGCCCCGACGCTCGTCGAACTCGCTCGCCGCGGCATCGAGTACCGCGGCGTGTTGTACGCCGGGATGATGCTCACCCCCACCGGCCCGAAGATGCTCGAGTACAACGTGCGCTTCGGCGACCCGGAGTGCGAGGTCGTCGTCCCGCGCGTCGCGAGCGACCTCGGCGTGCACCTGCACGAGGCCGCCACCGGTCGCCTCACCGCCCCGATCACCTTCACGCCGGATGCCGCGGTCACCGTGGTGGTGGCGGCCGAGGGCTACCCGGTCTCGCCGCGCACCGGCGATCGCATCGAGGGTCTCGACGAGGCCGGGGCGATCGAGGGCGTCACCGTCTTCCACGCCGGCACGCGGTCCGAGGGTGACGCCGTCGTCACCGCCGGCGGGCGCGTGCTCACCGTCACCGGGCGCGGCCCGTCGATCGCCGACGCGCGGGCCCGGGCCTACGCCGCGGTCGATCGGCTCTGCTGGCCCGGCATCACCTTCCGTTCCGACATCGCCGCGACCGCGGCCCGCTGACGAGGTCCGATCCATGATCCCCCGGTACTCCCGCCCCGAGATGGCCGCTCTGTTCACCGACGACGCGAAGTTCGGCGCCTGGCTCGAGGTCGAGATCCTCGCCACCGAGGCCTGGGCCGAACTCGGGGTCGTGCCCGCGGATGCGGCCGCGGCCGTACGGGCGCGTGGTGGCTTCGACGTCGCCGCGATCGAGGCCCGGGAGGAGATCACCCAGCACGACGTCGCCGCGTTCGTCGACATCGTGCAGGAGACGATCGGGCAGCCCGAGGGCGCGTGGGTGCACTACGGCCTGACCTCCTCCGACGTGGTGGACACCGCGCTCGCGCTGCAGCTCACCCGGGCCGCCGACCTCCTCCTGGAGACCGCAGCACGCCTCGAGGCGACGATCGCACGGCGGGCCCGGGAGTTCCGCAGCACGCCGATGGTCGGACGCACGCACGGCATCCACGCGGAGCCGACCACCTTCGGCATCGTGCTCGCGCTCTGGGCGCTCCAGGTGCGTCGGGACCGTGAGCGCCTGCTGCGAGCTCGGGCGGCGATCGCCGTCGGCAAGTTGTCCGGCGCCGTGGGCACCTACTCGAACGTGGACCCGGCGGTGGAGGCGAGCGTCTGCGCGCGCCTCGGCCTCACGCCGGTTCCTGCGACCCAGGTGCTCGCCCGTGACCGCCACGCCGAACTGCTCTACGCGTGCGCCGCGGTGGGCACGACGGTGGAGACGATCGCGCTCGAGATCCGCCACCTCCAGCGCACCGAGCTGCGCGAGGCGGAGGAGCCGTTCCGGGCCGGGAAGCAGAAGGGCTCCTCGGCGATGCCCCACAAGCGCAACCCGGTGAAGAGCGAGCAGCTGTGCGGTCTCGCCCGCATCCTGCGGGCCAACCTGCAGGCCGGACTCGAGAACGTGGCGCTCTGGCACGAGCGCGACATCTCGCACTCCTCGGTGGAGCGGGTGATCCTGCCGGACTCCTGCATCCTCGCCCACTACGTGATGGTGCAGGCCGAGCGACTGGTCGACGGCCTCGTCGTCTACCCGGAGCGCATGCTCGAGAACCTCGACGCCTCCTTCGGCCTGGTGTTCAGCCAGCCGGTGCTGCTCGCGCTCGTGGAGAGCGGACTGTCCCGTGACGACGCGTACCGGCTGGTCCAGCGCAACGCGATGGCCACCTGGGAGGCGCGCCGGCCGTTCATCGAGGTGCTGCGGGCCGACGCCGAGGTCGCCGCGGCCCTGCCCGACGACCGCCTGGCGGCGTGCTTCGACCTCACGAAGGCGCTCGCGAACACCACGCGTACCTTCGACATCCTCGATGCGACGCTGGCCGAGCCGCTCGCATGAGCATCTCGTTGCCCCACACCTACTCGGGGAAGGTCCGTGACCTCTACGACGCGGGCGCGGGGCGCATGCTCATGGTCGCCAGCGACCGCCTCTCGGTCTTCGACGTCATCCTCCCGGATCCGGTGCCCGACAAGGGTCGGGTCCTCACCGCGATCAGCGCGTTCTGGTTCGCGGCGATGGCCGATCTCATCCCGAACCACGTGCTCACCGTCGACCCGGCGGGGTTTCCCGCGGGCGTCGGCCCGGAGTTCGCCGGCCGGTCGATGCTCGTCGAGGTGACCACGCCCGTCCGGATGGAGTGCATCGCCCGCGGCCACCTGTTCGGGGGCGCGTGGAAGGAGTACCGCGAGGTCGGCACCGTGCAGGGCCGGCCCATGCCGGCGGGCATGCTCGAGGCCGAGGCGCTGCCCGAACCGCTCTTCACCCCGACCTCGAAACCCGAGGTCGGCCACGACCTCCCGATCACCGACGCCGAGGCGATCGACCTCGTCGGGGCCGACCGGTTCGAGGAGATCCGGGCCGTGACGCTCGCGGTCTACGAGCGGGGCGCCCGGATGGCGGCGGCGCGCGGCATCATCCTCGCCGACACGAAGCTCGAGTTCGGCCTGCGCGAGGACGGCACGCTCGTCCTCATCGATGAGGTGCTCACCCCGGACTCCTCGCGGTACTGGCCGGCCGAGTCCTTCGCGCCGGGCGGCAGCCCGCCCTCCTTCGACAAGCAGTACGTGCGGGACCACTACCTCGCGATCGGCTGGGACCAGACCCCGCCGGCTCCGCCCGTCCCCGCCGAGGTCGTCGCCGGGACGCGTGCGCGCTACATCGAGGCGTACGAACGCCTCACCGGACTTCCCTTCGCCGATTGGTACGGCGGGTAAGGTCGCCCGCATGGCGCGCTACGAGGCTCGGATCGAGGTCACCCACCTGCCCGGCATCCTCGACCCTCAGGGGGTCACGGTCGAACGGGCGCTCCCGGCCCTCGGCTACACGAACGTGAGCCACGTCCGGATCGGCAAGTCGATCCGCCTCGAGGTCGATGCGGCCGACGAGGGCACGGCCCGGGCCCAGGTGGAGGAGATGTGCGAGCGCCTGCTCGCCAACCCGGTCATCGAGGCCTACGAGATCCACCTCGCGGAGTTCGCGGGCTGATGGCGCCCCGGGTCGGCGTCGTCGTCTTCCCCGGTACGAACTGCGAGCTCGATGCCGCGTACGCGCTCGAGCACGCGGGGGCCGAGGCGGTCACCCTGTTCCACGCCGACACCGAACTCAAGGGCGTCGACGGCGTGATCGTGCCCGGCGGGTTCGCGCACGGCGACTACCTGCGCACCGGGGCGATCGCCCGCTTCTCGCCGATCATGGCGAGCGTGGCGGAGTTCGCGGGCCGGGGCGGTCCGGTGGTCGGCATCTGCAACGGGTTCCAGGTGCTGTGCGAGGCCGGCCTGCTGCCCGGCGCGCTCCAGAAGAACGCCGGCCTCAAGTTCATCTGCCGCACGGTGGACCTGCGGGTCGAGACCACCACGACCGCGCTCACGAACGCCCTCGACGCCGGCGCGGTGCTGCGCATCCCGATCAACCACTTCGAGGGCAACTACACCTGCGCCCCGGAGACGCTCGCCCGATTGCGCGACGAGGATCGCATCGTCGTGCGCTACGTCGACAACCCGAACGGCAGCGTCGACTCGATCGCCGGGGTGTGCAGCGAGGGCCGGAACGTCGTCGGCCTCATGCCCCATCCGGAGCGCGCCATCGAGGCGGTGCTCGGCTCGGCCGACGGCGCCGGGATGATCGCCTCGATCGTGCGCGCCGCGAGCGTCGGGGTCGCGTCGTGAGCCTCCGTCCGAAGCAGGCCGCGCTCGCCACGGTGTTCGAGGAGTACGGCATCCGACGGGGCGAGTTCACCCTCGCCTCGGGCCGCACCTCGCAGTGGTACCTCGACGGCCGACAGGTCACCTTCCGCGGCGACTGCATCGCGCTGGTCGGCGACGCGGTCCTGGAGGCGATCGGGGCCGGCGGTGGCTGCACGTTCGACTCCTGCGGCGGGCTGGCGGTCGGCGCGATCCCGGTCGGCCTGGCGGTCGCGCTCGCCTCGGGCCGACCCTCCTTCGCCGTGCGCAAGGAGGCCAAGGGGCACGGCGTGGGAGGCCGGATGGCCGGACCGGTGCAGCCCACGGACCGCGTGCTCGTCGTCGAGGACACCGCCACGAGCGGCGGCTCCATCATCGAGGCGATCGACGCCCTCGAGGAGTTCGGCTGCACCGTCGCCGGTGCGAGCGTGCTGCTCGACCGGGGCGGGGAGCTCGGGG
>JALRDW010000140.1 GCA_023262065.1 Acidimicrobiia bacterium
TGGCTGGGCTGTGACATGACCCCGGAGTTGTCCGCCACCGCGGCATCGCTCCGGAAACAGTCTTTCGGATTCGGGCTCCGGGTTGGCCTCGACCTGGTCCGACGGGTGATCCTGGCCGTGATCCGAAAACTTCAGGGCGACCGCAGGCTGTAGCCGAGGGGCCAGCCGAAATGGAGTCGCCGGGGCCGCGGCTACACGCTCTCCCACTCCGCCCTCGGGCTCCCCTCAGTGGTTGAAGAGGAACTCCTTGGTGTTGATCAGCGCCCAGAGAGTGTCCTCGTAGGCCTCACGACGCGCCTTCCTGCGGAGGGTCTCCGTCTCGGCGGAATCCTTACCGGCGGGAGCCGACGATGTCTTCCTGGACAGGTAGTCGAG
Source organism: Acidimicrobiia bacterium (assembly GCA_023262065.1). Taxonomy (GTDB): domain Bacteria; phylum Actinomycetota; class Acidimicrobiia; order IMCC26256; family IMCC26256; genus IMCC26256. The sequence goes on from JALRDW010000140.1 coordinate 376, forward strand.
CGCGACCTTCATCTCCGAGGCCTGGGGCTCCCGGGCGTGACGGAAGGCCAGCTCGGCGTCCGCGGTGTTGAGGTTCCGGATCGCGCTGTAGATGACGTAGAACGCGAGGACGAAGGCGACCTCGGTCCACCAGTGCAGGGCCCGCCCATCGCCGAGCCGCCGGCCCCGGCGGCGGGGGGCGGGGTGGTTCGGATCCACGAGCGCATCGGGCGCGCTCATGGAGCGGTGGACTCCTCGATCCGGTGGCGGGCCCCGACCGCGAAGGAGGGGGCACCGAACATGCTCACGACGAGCATGATCAGGTACCAGAGCAGACCCATGCCGACCGCCTGCCCCGTGGTCACGCCGAGCGGGGTGAGCAGCAGCGCGAGCATGCCCTCGCGGACACCGAGCCCGGCCAGCGACAGCGGCAGCACCTGGGCCATCGCCACCGCAGGGATGTAGGCGAGCAGTGCGCCGGTCGGCACCGGTGCGTCGAGCACGTGGGCGACGCACCACATCGTGACGACGAGCGAGGCCTGGTAGAGCATCGCCGTGCCGAGTGCCGCCGCAGCCCGCCGGGGCTCGGCCCGCATGCGCTCGACCCCGACGTGCACCGCGCCGATGAAGCGGGTCCAGCCCTCATCGTGGCGGTAGCGACCCGCGAGGCGCGGGTGACCGGCGAGGAACACGATGGCCATGAGTGCGGTGATCGTGATGCCGGAGGCGAGGAGCGCGATCCACGACCGACGGGCGCCGAGCAGGCTCGGGTCGATCGCGAAGCCGATCAGGCTGAGCAGGGGGAGCGCGATGAACCCGGTGAGGCGCTCGAGCGCGACCGAGCCGAACGCGGTCGGCGCGTCGCCGATGGTCTGGGTGAGACGACTCACCCGGACCACGTCGCCGCCGATCGTCGAGGGCAGGACGTTCCCGACGAACTGGCCGGAGAAGTAGTGGGCCACGAGGGTCCGCATGCGCACGGTGCGGTCGAAGACGATGAGCACCCGCTCCCAGCGCCAGGCCGAGAGGACGATCCCACCCATCGCGCACCCGAATGCCCCGGCCAGCCAGAACACGGTCGAGAGGTGCCGCTGCCGGGGGAGCGCGGTCGAGAGGTCGACCCGCGAGATGAGCACGGCCAGGAGCACGACGCTGACGGTGATCCGCACCCAGAAGCCGAGGCGTCGCTGCGGGGGCTGGCCCCCGGGCGCGGGGGCGCCAGCGGTCGGGGCGGCCGGCGTCACGGCTGATGAGCCTAGGACCCCCGCCCCATCCGGCGGGGCCGGGTGGCCCCGGAGCGACGCGCGGGGGAGAATGCTCGCCGGTGGCGCTCGGGTCGGGCGCCGGACACGGAGGCGGGGCGAGCACGATGCAGGTCACGGTCGACGACGGCACCACCCTCGAGGTCGAGGTCACCGGCACCGGCCCGGCGCTGTTCCTCGTCCACGGGTTCGGCGGGGCGAAGGAGGACTTCGCCGACCACGTCGACTGGCTCGCGTCGGACCACCGCGTCGTCGTCTTCGACCACCGAGGCCACGGCGCGAGCGCGAAGCCGGACGCGGCGGAGGCCTATTCGCTCGACCGGATGGCCGCCGACGTGCTGGCCGTCGCCGACCACCTCGGCGAGGCGCGCATCCGACTCCTCGGGCACTCGATGGGCGGGATGGTGGCGCGTCGGGTCGCGATCACCGCGCCGCACCGACTCGAGGCGCTCGTCCTCATGGACACCTCGCACGGTCCGCTCGCCGCGATCGACGGCGACCTCATCGAGATGGGTGCACAGATCGCCCTCACCGAGGGCATGCCGGTGCTCAAGGAGATCCTCGATGCCGGCAGCCCGCTCGACAACCCGGCGTACCAGCGACTCCTCGAGGAGCGCCCCGGGTACCAGGAGTTCCAGGACCGCAAGTTCGCCGCGCTCTCGGCCGTGATGTGGGCGACGATGGCGCGTGCGATCCGCGACCAGTCCGATGACCTCGAGCACCTCGCGGGTCTCGACGTCCCGACACTCGTCATGGTGGGTGAGGTCGACCTGCCGTTCATCGACCAGAGCCGGTCGATGGCCGAGGCCATCCCGGGGGCCACGCTCGCGGTCATCCCCACGGCCGGCCACTCCCCGCAGTTCGAGGCTCCCGAGGCCTGGGCCGCGGTGATGGCCGAGTTCCTCGCCACGGTCGGCGCGGTGGAGGGCTCCGCCGCCTAGTCGGCCGGTCGGGGGTCGGCCCCGGCCGCATGGTCGAGGAACCGGGACCGCTCGACGACCACCCGCGTGAGGCGGCCGGCGGCGACGAGGCCGCGCTGGTCGCGGACCGACACCACGAAGCTGAGCCGACGACCCTCGATCGTCCGCAGCGTCGCCTCGGCGGTGACCGTGCCGCCGATCGCGGTGGGGGCGAGGTGGTCCAACTGCACCCGGTGCCCCACGGTGGTGCTGCCCTCGGGCAGGTGGGCCGCGAGTGCTGCGACCGCGGCCTGCTCGGCGAGGAGGACGACCCGCGGGGTCGCCAGCACCGGGACGTCCCCGCTGCCGACTGCGATCGCGGTGTCCTGCTCCGTGACGACGAGCGTCGCGGTGCCGACACGACCGGGCTGCAATCCGGGGAACGAGGCCACGGTCGTACGATACGACTCCCCGACCGTCCACGGCACTCCGGAGCACCCGGAGGGCCCGAGGAGAACCGATGATCGACGACGACGTGCTCCAGCGGACCCTCGACGTCGCGCTCCGCACCGGGGGCGAGTTCGCCGAGGTGTTCGTCGAGGACCGTGTGGGATCGAGCGCGTCCCTCGATGACGGCCGGGTCGAGGAACTCGGCTCCTCCCGTCGGCGCGGTGCCGGGATCCGGGTCGTCGTCGGGGACACGACCGGGTTCGCCCACACCGCCGACCTGTCCGAGGCCGGTCTGCGGGAGGCCGCCGAGGCCGCAGCGAGCGCGGCGAGTGGCGGGGGTGGTGGCTCCCGGACCATCGCACTGTCCCGGCGTCCGGCCGAGCCGACCCACACGGTGCGCGAGCGGCCCGAGGCGATAGCGAAGGCGATGAAGGTCGACGCGCTGCGCCGGGCCGATGCTGCGGCCCGGGAGGAGCGGGCCGAGGGCGGCGCGATCCAGCAGGTGAGCGCGTCGTACGCGGACAGCGTGCGCCGGATCCTCATCGCCAACTCCGACGGACTGCTGACCGGCGACGAGCAGGTGCGCACGCGGTTCTCGGTCTCCTGCGTGGTGAACGGCGACACCGGGCTCCAGACCGGATCGGAGGCGCCCGGCCGCACCCTCGGGTGGGAGATGCTCGACGCCTTCCCGCCGGAGGAGATCGCGCGCGTGGCGGCCCGGCGGGCGCTCTCGAAGGTCCACGCCCGACCCGCGCCGAGCGGCCGGTTCCCGGTGATCCTCAAGCGGGGGGCCGGGGGCGTGCTGTTCCACGAGGCCTGTGGTCACGGGCTCGAGGCGGATCTCGTCGCCCGCGACGCGTCGATCTTCCGCGGTCGGGTCGGCGAGCGCGTGGCATCCGATCTCGTCACGGTCGTCGACGACGGGCGCATGGCCGAGGAGTGGGGCGCGCTCGCGATCGACGACGAGGGCACGCCGACCCGGCGCAACGTGCTCATCGAGGGTGGCGTGCTCACCGACTTCATGTGGGACCGTCTGCGGGCGCGCAAGGAGGGACGGGCCAGCAGTGGCAACGGCCGGCGGGAGCGCTACGACGTGCTGCCGATGGTGCGCATGACGAATACGTACCTCGAGCGCGGGACGGCCGAGCCGGACGACATCATCGCCGACACCGAGTTCGGCGTGTACTGCGTCGCGCTCGGCGGCGGGCAGGTCGACCCGGCGACCGGCGACTTCGTGTTCGGGATGACCGAGGCGTACCTCGTCGAGCACGGCGAGATCACCGCGCCGCTGCGCGGAGCCCAGCTCATCGGCAACGGCCCGGAGGCCATGCGCGCGGTCGACGTGGTCGGGAACGACTTCGAGACCTGGACCGGCATGTGTGGCAAGTCCGGACAGAGCGTGCCCGTCTCGAGCGGCCAGCCCACCCTGCGCGTGGCCGAACTCACCATCGGGGGAACCGCAGCGTGAGCGGTGCGAGCAGCACTCGACGGCGCGCGGGGATCCCCGCCGCGAACCTGCGGGATGTGGGGGCAGCGTGAGCGGTGCCGTGGACATCGAGGGGATCGCCCGGCGCATCGTCGATTCGGCGACCGGGTCCGAGGGGATCGAGGTGCGGGTCTCGCGCTCGCGCGACACCGAGGTCGACATCCTCCAGGGCGCGGTGGAGTCGTTGACCGTGGCGGGGAGCGAGGGCATCACCGTGCGGGTCGTGGTCGACGGCCGTCTGGGCGTCGCCTCGGCCTCCTCGCTCGATCCGGACATCGTCGCCGCCGTCCTCGCGGACGCGCGCGACAACGCGGGGTTCGCGGAGCCCGACGAGTTCGGAGGGTTGGCGACCCCGGCCGAGTTCGGGGACGCGGTCCCGGTCGAACTCGACCTGTGGCGCAAGGACGTCCTCGCGACGGCGACGGCGGCGAAGGTCGCGATGGCGCTCGACCTCGAACGTGCGCTCGCCGGTGCCGATCCCCGGATCCGCGGCGTCGAGTCGGCGGGGTACGGGGACACGGCGATGGAGACCGTGCTGCTGTCGACCACCGGGGTCGAGGCACGCGTCCGGCGGACCTCGGTCTCGATGAGCGCCAGCGCGCTCGCCGGTCCCGAGGATGCGACCCAGACCGGGTACGGGTTCACGCGAGGTCGGGCGCTGGCCGACCTCGACCCCGAGGCCGTCGTCGCCGACGCGGTGCTGCGGTCCACGCGTCTGCTGGGCGCGACCCAGCCGACCACCCAGCGCCTCCCGGTCGTCCTCGACCCGCTCGTGGCGCGCTCGGTGATCTCGTTGTGGGTCAGCGCGATGAGCGCCGAGCCGGTGCAGAAGGGCCGATCGATGTTCGCCGATCGCTTGGGCGAGCGCATCGCCCCCGAGTTCGTCGACCTCGTCGAGGACCCCACCGATCCGGACGCCCCGGGCGCGGCGCCGTTCGACAGCGAGGGGGTGCCGACGCGGCGGGTCGACCTCGTGCACGGCGGGGTGCTCACGGCCTTCCTGTACGACGTCACCACCGCTCGCCGCGGCGGCACCGTGACCACGGGCAGTTCGCTGGGATCGGGCCCGGGCGCGCGTGCGACCTCGCTGCGGCCGGGGACCCGCGGCCAGGCGGAGATCGTGGCCTCGCTGCCGCTCGGCCTCTACGTGCAGTCGGTGAGCGGTATCCACTCGGGGACGAGCACGGCGAGCGGGGACTTCTCCGTGGGGGCCACGGGCCTCATGATCCGCGACGGTGCGTTCGCCGAGCCGATCCGGGAGGCGACCATCGCCTCCACCCTCCCCCGGATGCTCCTCGACCTGCAGGAGGTCGGGGCCGACCGCGACTGGATGCGGTACGGCGGCGCGTCGACCCTGCTCATCGGGGAGATGACGCTGAGCGGGTCCTGACCGGCGTCAGGCGCGGGTCGTGGTGCCGCGCCGGCCGAGGATGTCGTGGAGCTCGTCCACCGCGGCGAACGGATCCTCGCCGAAGAGCACCGTCTCCATGCCGAGCGATCGCGCACTGGCGCAGTTCGCGACGTTGTCGTCCACGAACACGCAGGCCTCCGGGTCCACCTCGAGGCGCTCGCAGGTCAGCAGGTAGATGCGACGATCGGGTTTGCGCAGTCGGACGGCCGACGAATCGACGACCACGTCGAAGAGTTCGTCGACGGGGAAGGTGGATCGCCAGTTCTCGCCCCACTCCGCCACGTTGTTCGTGAGCAGTCCGAGCGCGACGCCCTGCGTGCGCAGGTCCCGGGCTGCGTGCACCACGCACCAGTGCACGCCGACCGGCATCGTCGCCATGAAGTGCACGTAGGCGTCCATGTCGATCTCGGTCCCGAGCACCTCGGGGGCCCGCCGCTGCACTCCCTCGAACCACTCCCGCACACTCATCGCGCCGACCTCGAGCCGGTGCCAGTCGTGATCGACGTGATGGTGGTGCGGATCGACCTCGGCGTCGGTGAGGTGGTCGCGGCCCTCGACCCCGACGTACGACGCGTCGCCGAACACCAGCTCGAGCACGCTGCCCGTCGGGTAGCCCTGCGCGGACTCGAACTCGCCGATGCCCCGGAACAGCGGCGAGGAGATCACGCCCCCGTAGTCGAACACGACGGCCTCGATCGGTCGGATGCTCATCGGACACCCGTCGCGAAGATCACGATGACCGCCGTGCCGACGATGAGGCGGTACCACACGAACGGCATGAAGGTCCGCGTCCTCAGGTACGACAGCAGTCCGGCGATCGCGATCCACCCGGCGATGCCCGCGGCGAGGAACCCGGCGAGGAAGGCGGGGCCGCTGCCGGGCGGCAACCCGCCGTCGGCTGCGACCTTGACGGCCGAGAAGAGTCCGGCGCCGGCGATGATCGGCAGGCTCATGAGGAACGACAGGCGGGTGGCGGCGACCCGGTCGAGCCCGAGCCAGAGACCGGCGGTGATCGTGACCCCGGAGCGGGACACGCCGGGCTGCAGGGCGATCGCCTGCGCGAGGCCCATGAGCGTCGCGTCGCGCACCGAGTAGTCCTCGATCGTGCGCGTGCCGTCGAGGTGATCGGCCCACCAGAGGAGCAGCCCTCCGAGGATGAGCATGACCCCGACGAGGATCGGACGACCGAGGTGCTCGTCGATGGTGGAGGACAGCGCAGCACCGACGATCGCCGCCGGGACCGCGGAGAGGACGAGCAGCCAGGCGATCCGGGCCTGCTGGTCGGCGAGACTGCGCCGCCCGATCGACCGGCCCGCGGCGAGGAGGTACCCCGCGAGGTCCCGACGGAAGTACCAGGCCGCCCCGACGAGTGTGCCGAGGTGGAGTGCGACGTCGAACGCCTTGTTGAGTGAGTCGTCCCCACCGAAGTCGTTCCAACCCAGGAGTTCGGGCACCAGCACGAGGTGACCGCTCGATGAGATCGGGAGGAACTCCGTGAGCCCCTGGACGATGCCGAGGACGATGGCGTGGAGGATGGACATGCGCGGGACCGTCCGGGACGCGGGTGGGACGACCGTGATGGTAGGCGGCCTCAGGCGCGGCGACGGTCGGGCACGACGGCGAGCGTGAGCGTGCCGGCGGTGGTGGCGAACGCGACCCGGGCGACGAGGGCGCGGGGGACCGCCAGGGTCACGCCGCGGGCGGTGGGATCGGCGTCGTCCCGGTCGACTGCGAGCACGGCGAACGCCTCGCCGACCGCGCGCGTCGGTTCGGACCCCGGGTACCGATCGGGGTCGAGGGTCACGAGCAGGTCGACCCGGTCGCCGGGTCGGACCCGGGCCACGGGGGCGACGACCCGCACCGCGCGCGAGTCGGCGGCGGGGCGCGGCGTCCGGATCGTCCGGGCCGGGGTGGGACGCCGCGGGGCCGGAGTCTCACGGCCGAGAATGCCGAGGCCCGACGCGAGGTCGGCGACGGCGATGAGGACGAGCGCGGCGGCGCCGAGGCGCGGCGCGAACGAGCGCGAGGGGATACGGGCCATGGGGACCCCCGGGGGTTCGGCGGTGGAGTCGACGGGGGAGTGCGGGCCGGGCGGGCCGGCGATCGGACGCGCGTCGGCGTCAGGTCGTACCCGATGCGGGCTTCGCAGCCTTCGTCGAGGACGAGGCCGACTTCTTCTCGGCCTTCTTCTCACTCTTCTTCTCAGCCTGGGCACTCGAGGTCGCACTGTCGGACTTGGAGTCGCTGGTCTCGCTCTTGGCGCTCGAGGCCCGGGAGGACGAGGGGTTGTCCGTCTTGTAGAAGCCCGAACCCTTGAGGGAGATCGCCGGGACCCCGAAGACCTTGCTCAGTGTGCCGCCGCACCCCTTGTGCTTCTTGAGCGCGGGGTCGCTGAACGACTGCTGCACCTGGAACTGCTCGCCGCACTTGGCGCACAGGTACTCGTAGGTGGGCATTCGGATCCTCTGGGTGCTCACGGTCTCGGGGACCCGGGATCCTACCGGGGCGACCCCTGTCCCCACCCATGTGCGGCCGATGGCGTTGAATGGAGGGCGTGAGCCCGCCCGTCCTCGTCGCGATCCTCTGCGTGCCGGCGTACCTGCTCGGCACCTTCCCCACCGCGCTGCTCGTCTCGCGGGCCCGGGGCCGGGACGTGCTCCACGAGGGCTCCGGGAACCCGGGTGCCTCGAACGTCAACCGGATGCTCGGATGGCGGGCCGGGTTGGTCGTGCTCGTGGTCGATGCGCTCAAGGGTGCGGCGGCGGCCGGCGTCGGCCTCGCGGTGGCCGGTCGACCCGGGGCGTGGGCGCTCGGCGCGGCTGCGGTGGTCGGTCACATCTTCCCGATCCGGCGTCGGGGCGGGAAGGGCGTCGCGACCTGCGCCGGGTTCCTGGCCATCCTCTACCCGGGGTTCGTGCTCGCATTCGGCGTCGTGTTCTTCGTCGTCGCCCGCGTCCTCCGCAAGGCGTCGATCGGTTCGCTGATCGCGTGCGTCGGGTTCCCGATCCTCGTCGCCGGCACCCGACCGGCCTGGGAGGCGATCGCCACCACGGCGATGGCGGTGCTCGTGCTGAGCCGCCACTGGGCCAACATCCAACGGCTCCTGCGGGGCACGGAGCTCTCGACCGGTCCGTCCGAGGGCTGAACGCCGCGGCACGGGCGGTCCCCGACCCCCGTGTCCGGCGGTAGCGTTCGGGTCCCACCGGGCAGACGGATCTCCGACGGGGAGGATCGCGTGGGCAGTACTCGAGCGGTGACGAAGGCGGTGATCCCGGCGGCCGGTCTCGGCACGCGGTTCCTGCCGGCGACGAAGAGTCAGCCGAAGGAGATGCTGCCGATCGTCGACAAGCCGGCGATCCAGTACGTGATCGAGGAGGCGGTGCGCGCCGGGCTCACCGACATCCTCGTGGTGACCGGTCGCGGCAAGCGCGCCATCGAGGATCACTTCGATCGCAACTTCGAGCTCGAGTACTACCTCGAGCAGCAGGCCAAGCACGACCTCCTCAAGGAGGTGCAGCAGACCTCGGAGATGGCGGACATCCACTACATCCGCCAGCGTGATCCCCTCGGCCTCGGTCACGCGGTCTCCGTGGCCCGCGAGCACGTCGGGGACGAACCGTTCGCGGTCCTGCTCGGCGACGACATCATGGTCGACGACTCGCAGCTGCTGCGCTCGATGATCGACACACACGCCCGGTACGGGCGCAGTGCGTTGGCGCTCAAGCGCGTCCCGCAGGCTGAGATCTCGGCCTACGGCTGCGTCGAGCCCGAGCCGGTGCACGACGGGTTGGTGCAGGTGCGATCGATCGTCGAGAAGCCGGCGCCCGAGGTCGCGCCCTCGGACCTCGCGGTCATCGGTCGCTACGTGTTCACCCCCGAGATCTTCGACGCACTCGACCGCATCACGCCGGGCGCGGGCGGGGAGCTCCAACTGACCGATGCCATCGGGCTGCTGCTCGACACCCAGACGGTGTACGGGTGCGTGTTCGAGGACGGTCGGTACGACATCGGGCAGAAGGTCGACTTCCTGCGGGCGAACATCGAGCTCGCCCTCGATCGCGACGACCTCGGCGGCGACGTCGCCGAGGTGCTGCGCCGCATCGTGCGCGAGCGCGGCCTGCTCGACGGCTGAACCGTCGCGCCCCGTAGGCTCGCCGGATGCGCCGTCTCGAGGAGGTCCGGGCCGAGGTCCTCGCCGCCGTGCGGCCGCTCGCGCCGGTCCGGCTCACCATCGCGGCGGTGGCCGGCCTCGTGCTCGCGGAGCCGATCGCCGCAGCCGAGGACGTGCCGCCGTTCGCGAACACGGCGATGGACGGGTACGCGGTCCGGGCGGTCGACACGGTGGGGGCCGAGCAGGACGCGCCCGTCACCCTCCAGGTCGTGGGCGACCTCCCGGCCGGACGTGCGCCCGACGGGTCGGTCGGGCCGGGTGAGGCGATCCGGATCATGACCGGAGCGCCGATCCCGGTGGGGGCGGATGCGATCGTGCCGGTCGAACGGACATCGCGCGACTGCGCGACCCGGGTCCAGATCCACGCCGCAGCTGGACCGGGTGCCCACATCCGCGCCGCCGGTGGTGACGTCGCGGCGGGGGACGCGGTCTTCGCGTCGGGTGCGGTGCTCAATCCTGCAGCCGTCGGTGTGCTCGCGAGCCTCGGCGTCGTCGAGGTGGCGGTGCACCCGAGGCCGCGGGTCGCGGTGCTCGCCACGGGGGACGAACTCGTGGACGGCGACGCGCCGCTCGCACCCGGCCAGATCCGGAACTCCAACGGTCCGATGGTGCGGGCGCTGGTCGCCGAGGCGGGATGTGAGGTCGTCGACCTGGGGATCGCTCGGGACGATGAGGCGGCGCTCGAGGCGACGCTCCTCGACGCCGCCGACCGTTGCGATCTGATCGTCACGACCGGCGGGGTGTCGGTGGGGGACTACGACGTGGTGAAGGCGGTGCTGTCGCGCATCGGCGCGCTCGTGTGGTCCCAGGTCGCGATCAAGCCGGCGAAGCCCCTGGCCTTCGGGGTCATCGGTGCCACCCCGATCGTCGGTCTCCCCGGCAACCCGGTCTCGGCCCACGTCTCGTTCGAACTGTTCGCCCGCCCGGCGCTCCGCCGCCTCGCCGGTCACGGGGACCTCGACCGACCCGTGGTCACGGCGACGGCGGCCGCTCCGTTCACCCGCCGGGCCGACGGCAAGGTCCACTTCGACCGTGTGGTCGTGGCACTCGGTCCCGGTGGGTTCTCCGCCCGACGGTCGGGCGAGCAGGGCTCCAACGTGCTGTCGGCGATGGCCCGGGCCAACGGCCTCGCCGTGATCCCGGACGGCGACGGGGTCGCGGTCGGGGGGCCGGTGCGGGTCATGCTCATCGGCGACCCGGTGTCGGTGGCCGACTGACGCCGGACGACCCGGCGCGGCGCGTCCCCTACCCTGCGGGCATGGTTCCCCTCATCGACGGTCACGGTCGGCGGGTCCGCGACCTGCGGATCTCGGTGACCGACCGCTGCAACCTCCGGTGCACCTACTGCATGCCGGCCGAGGGGCTGGACTGGCTGCCGCGGGACGAGGTCCTCACCTACGAGGAGTTGACCCGGATCGCACGCATCTGCGTCCAGCGGTGGGCCTTCGACGGCATCCGGATCACCGGCGGTGAGCCGACCCTGCGCGCCGACATCGAGTCCTTCGTCGCGATGCTGGCGACACTCGGCGTGGATCTGGCCATGACCACGAACGCCATCCGCCTCGTCGACCTCGCCGCACCGCTGCGCGCCGCGGGGCTCGATCGCGTCAACATCTCGCTCGACACGCTGCGCCCGGAGACGTTCCGGTCGATCACCCGACGTGACGACCTCGACCGCACGATCGCCGGTATCGATGCGGCGATCGCGGCCGGCCTCGACCCGGTGAAGATCAACGCGGTGGTCATGCGCGGCGTGAACGACGACGAGGTCGTGGACCTCGCAGCGTTCGCCCGCGAGCGGGGTGTCGGGCTGCGGTTCATCGAGTTCATGCCGCTCGACGCCGAGCAGGGCTGGACGCTCGATCGGGTCGTCCCGGCCCGCGAGATCCTCGAGCGTGTGCACGCCGCGTTCCCGCTCGCGACCGAACCACGGGCCCACGCGCAGCACGTCGAGCCGGCGGAACGGTTCGCCTACGCCGACGGCCGGGGTGACGTCGGTGTCATCGCCAGCGTCACCGAGCCCTTCTGCGGGGACTGCGACCGCGTGCGGATCACCGCCGACGGCCGACTGCGCACCTGCCTGTTCGCGCTCGACGAGCACGACCTGCGCCCCCTGCTGCGCGCAGGAGCCGACGACGAAGCGATCGCGGGTGCCATCGAACGGGCGGTCGGGGCCAAGTGGGCCGGTCATCGGGTGGGCAACGTCGACTTCATCCGGCCCGACCGGTCCATGTCCCAGATCGGCGGGTGAGCCGGGCCCGCCCGGTTCGTGCGGTTGCGGTCCTAGAATCCGCGCCCATGCCGGAGTTCACGCACCTCGATCCGCTCGGTCGCGCCCGCATGGTCGACGTGACCGCCAAGGAGCCGACCATCCGGCGCGCGATGGCGCGCTGCAGCGTCCGGATGCAGCCCGAGACCGCATCGCGGGTCGCATCGGGCTCGATGGCCAAGGGTGACGTGCTCGCGGTGGCCCGGGTCGCGGGGATCCAGGCGGCCAAGCAGACGGCGAACCTCATCCCGCTGTGCCACCCCCTGCTCGTGGGGAGCGTCCTCGTGAACTTCCGGATCGAGGAGGACCGGATCGACGTCGAGGCCCACGTCGACACGGTGGATCGCACCGGGGTCGAGATGGAGGCGCTCACCGCCTGCTCGGTCGCAGCGCTCACGATCTACGACATGTGCAAGTCCGGCGACCGGTCGATGACGATCACGGACCTCGCGCTCTGGGAGAAGACCGGCGGTCGTTCGGGGCAGTGGCGTCGCTCCGGCTCCGACGATCTGCTCACCACCTACGACGACTGAGCCCGGCGAGCGTCGCGCGGTCCGCGCGCCCCATCGGACGGATCGTCGGGATCCCGCGCCCCGTGCGGGATCCCGGGCCCGGTTGCGAGGGCGCGCCGACCCACTCCTACCCTTGAGGGTCCACCGCCGCTCGTGCGCGCAGCGTTAGCGTGCCTCTCACGGAAAGCGACGAGGAGCCTTGGCGATTCCGGTCCTACTGATACTCGTGGCCCTGTGGGGGATCTTCTTCCTGTGGCCCCTGGTCTCCGGCAAGTTCGGGCAGACCGGCGGCCGGGCCCTCGCATCGGTGGATCGCTTCCGGCACGGCATCGGATCCATCGGACGCTCGGGGGGCCACCAGCTCCCGCACCTCGGTCGCCCGACGCCGCTGGCCGGTCCGGTCGGCCCGAACCTCGGCCCCCTGCCCGGCGTGCTCCGCCCCCCGGCCTCCCCGCGGCGTCGCCGTCGGCAGGTGCTGGCGATCGCCGCATCGGTGTCCGTACCGGTCCTCATCCTGGCGTTCGTGACCGACGCGACCGCCGCCTGGCTGCTCGCCCTCATCGTGTGCGGCCCGAGCCTCGCCTACCTCGCGGCGGTGGTCCGTCTGGAGCAGGCCCAGCGGGAGCGCATCGAGAAGGTGCGCCAGCTCCCCGTGATCGAGCCGCCGACCCGCCGGGTCGAGCCACCGGTCGAGGCACGCGCCTCCATCGCGCAGCCGGGCTGACCGTCCGGCGGGAGCCCGACCGCACGGGCGCGCTACCCTTGCGCCTCCCACGGGGGTGTAGCTCAGCCTGGTAGAGCGCTACGTTCGCAACGTAGAAGTCGTGGGTTCAAGTCCCATCACCTCCACCACCGGCCCGGCCCTGCGCCGGGCCGCGTCGCGCCCCCCGGTGGTCGCGGATGTCGGTCCCCCGCATGGCGGCTGATCGCCGGCACGCTCCGACGACCGGCTGCGTCACGGGTCGGGCTGACTCCAGACCTCACCCGGCTCCACCGGCCGGTCGGCGTATGCGTCGACCCGGTCGGTGAACAGTGGCAGGAGGGAGTACATCCAGTCCACGCAGATGAACGCCAGCACGATCCACGGGATCCAGACGGCCACGGCGATCGCGACCAGATCGAGTGCGGTGAGGACGTAGTTCGGCACGAGCACCTCGCGCCAGGCCTCGTCGGTCATCGACGGGACGCCGAGGCCCCGCTTCGCTGCGTACTGGAGCATGATGCAGATGAGGACGCCGTCGATGAAGCTCAACGCCGCGAGGATCTGGACCCCGAGGTGGAAGTCCGGCTGACCGAGGCTCCGGGTGAACACGAGCATCACCACGGGGATCAAGGTGCTCATCATGATGAGGAGCAGGTAGAAGACCGTGGCGTAGTGGTCGACCCCCCGCAGCATGCGACGGAGCCTGCGGAAGTTCAACCATGACGCGGTGAGCCACAGGTAGCTCATGAGGAGCGCCAGCAGCGTGGTCCACTGGTCGGTGAGGACCCGCCACAGGGAGTTCGGGGCCAACTCTCGCGGGATCCGGAGCTCGAAGATGAGCACGGTCGCTGCGATCGCGAGGATCGCATCCGTGAACACGGTGAGCGGCTCGATCGGTCGGATCCGCTGCTCCGACCCACGGAAGGTGAAGGTCGACCGGATCATGCCATCGGCGCGGCGCGTCCTGGTCTGATGCTGCTCGTCGGCGTTCTCGTCCACCGTGCTCACGCCGTGAGCCTATTGAACGTGTCGGCGTACGACCTCACTCCGGTGACGGGGTCACCGGGGGTGTCGACCGGCGGGTGGGCGCACTCAGCCGGGGGTCCGCAGCGTGGCGAGGCGGGCGTTGAGGGCGTCGACCCCGATACCGGCCTCGGGCGATGCGACGGTGCGCACCGGGATCCGGGTCCCGTCGGTCCGGACGAGCAGGCAGGTCGCGGGCCGGAGGCCCGCGAACGGACCGGTGGGCGGCGCGGGTTCGAACCGCACCGCCTCGGCGATCGGCACGACCACGCGGGGGCGACGGTGGTTGTCGATCACGATGCCGGTGGTCGTCAACGAGAGCCGGCTGTTCCGCACCGAGACCCGGGCGGCGATCCACGCGCCGAGGATGAGCGCGAGCGGGAGGATGACGAGGAACGCGATCACCGCGTCATCATGGCCGAGCCGTCGGGTCGCGGGGCGGGTCCCGGGATCAGTCCGGGAGGACCGCGGCGCCGTGCGCGTCGTAGGGCTCACCGCGCTGCTCCGCAGCGTGGCGACCGAACTCCAGCTGGAACCCGCTGATCCCGCCGAGTTCCCAGGGCCCCACGGACCCGGCGGCGATCGCGTCGGCCGATTTCGGTGGTATCCCGAAGTGGGTCCTCACCTCCTCCACCGGCCGGGCAGCGTGCTCGAACCAGTCGACGGTGAGGAGGTCCCGGCCGCCCGAGTGAGCGCCGATGATCGCGCCTCGGCGCATCGCGTCCGCGAGGCGACCCGCCATGCGCTCCGGGTCGTGGGAGATGTGGTGCGGGTCGTGCTCGAAGATCGTGGCCCGTTCGAGCCGTCCGGTTTCGAAGAGGCTGATGACGCTGACGAGGAGGGAGAACGCGTGGGGGTCGTCGTTGGCCCGAGCGATGAGTCCGAACACCTCGATCTCGGACTCGACCGTCGATCCGTAGTCGGCGAGGACGTGGACGAAGTCGTGTTGGGCGAGGAGGGGAGGCGCACTCCCGGGCTGGCCCGGGAACGAGAACC
The DNA here is from genome assembly GCA_023262065.1 of Acidimicrobiia bacterium. Classification (GTDB taxonomy): domain Bacteria; phylum Actinomycetota; class Acidimicrobiia; order IMCC26256; family IMCC26256; genus IMCC26256. Next base: position 15,537 of record JALRDW010000140.1, read on the forward strand.
CGCGTGCGCGGTAGAACTCCCACACCGCGCGGCCGAGTGAGCCCGCCGGGCACTGCTCGAGCGCTGACCACTCGGCTGCGAGTTCCGGGTCGTCGTCGACGCCCTCCCACTCGTCGTGGAGCCGGCGGTGCACGTGCAGGACGTCGTCGAGCGGCCGTTCCGGGTCGGCGTGGTACCCGGCCCGCATGAAATCGGCCATGGCGAGATCCCGGTGCTCGAGCGACAGGCGCAGCGCGACGTCGATCATCGCGTCGTCGATGCTGAGCTCGAGCGCGTACTCCCGGATGCGTTCGACCGTGTCCTCCGGCAGGGGATCCACGACGAACGCGGCGAGCAGCATGGTCTGGACCTGGCGGATGCGGAACACCTCGCCCCGGCGACGCATCGCCTCGGCGAAGGCCGTGGGCCCGAGGGGGTCGAGGTCATCGAGGTCGACGTCGATCCCGGTCAGCGCCCGGATGTGGGCCCGGAGGATCGCCCGCTGGATCGCGGTCAGACCGGCGGCACCCGCCACCGCGGTGACCTTGGCCCGAGCCGCCGTGACCACCTCGTCGTGCGAGGGCGGATCGAGGAGGACGTCATCGTTCGGGAGCGGGACGGGCATGGCTCCGGGCTCCGATCAGGACGCGGGAACGGCGAACGACGAGGGGCCGGCCCGGTCCGGTCGGAGGACCGCGATGGGGTCGCGCGCGTCATCGACGTACCCGAGCGCGTACGCGCCGTAGTCGTAGCCCATGAGTCGCTGCACCGGTTCGGGCAGCGCAGCCGCGATCTCGCGGGGCACTGACAGGTACTGGTTCTCCTCCTGCCGCAACCAGCCGAGCGTGTAGTCGACGTTGATCCCGGTGCGCACCGACCCGGTCGTGTTCGCGCCGCCCCCGTGCACCGTGCCGCCGAGGTACAGCACGACCGAGCCGCGCTCCATCTCGGCCGGTGTCGAGTCCGCGTGCGAGTACTCGAGGCCCTCGGACCGGTGGGTGTCGGGGATGACGCGCGTCGCGCCGTTCGCCTCGGTGAAATCGCACAGCGCCCAGATGGTCGACACCTCGACGTCCAGGTCGACCGGGAACCGGTGGAAGTTGAAGCACCAGTGGTCACGGTGGAGCTGCTGGGCCGGGGAGTCCGGACCGATGGCGATGGCCTGGGTGAGGTGGAGCTGGTACTTGGACCCGTTCCGGCCGAGCACCTCGTCCACCACGCCGAGGACCGTGGGGTGGGCGATCATGCCGACCGCCGAAGGCGAGCGCGCGAGGAGCGCGCCGGTCCGCCGGGTGTTGCGTCCGGTGAACTCGTCGCCCCCGGTCGGCGTGGCCGCCATCCATGGTGCGAGCTCGGCCTCGACCCGGTCGCAGAGGTCGGCCGCGGCGAGGCGCTCGACGATGACGCAGCCCCGCTCGAGCAGCGCGGCGGCGATGGTCGCCGCATCGATGTCGGCGGCGAAGCGGGGAATGGTCATCGTGGGTCCTCCTCGGGCGCGCCCCGGTGGGTCCGCCCTCGGGCTGTGAGCCTGCCAGACTCGGCGCCATGGTGTTCACCGCCGCCTCCACCGCCGACGAGGTCCTCGCCGGGCACGATCTCGCGGGCCGACGTGCCCTCATCACCGGCGCCTCCACCGGACTCGGCGAGGAGACGGCTCGTGCGCTGGCCGCCCGTGGCGCCGAGGTCGTCATGGCGGTCCGGGATCCGGCGCGCGGCGCCGCCGCGATCGACCGGATCCGCGCCACGGTGCCGGACGCCATCCTCTCGCAGCGGGTCGTCGCGCTCGACTCGCTCGTGAGCGTGCGAGCGTTCACGGCCGCCCACCTCGACGACGGCGGTCCCGTCGACCTGCTCATCGCGAACGCCGGCATCATGGCCTGCCCGCGGCGCAGCACGGTCGATGGCTGGGAGCTGCAGCTCGGTACGAACCACATCGGACACGTGGCGCTCGTGGTTCCGTTGTTGCCGATGCTGCGGGACGGCGGCCGGGTGATCGCGCTGAGCAGTGCGGGGCACCGGTTCTCCGACGTGGACCTCGACGATCCGAACTTCGAGCGGTCCGAGTACGAACCGTGGGTCGCCTACGGGCGGTCGAAGACGGCGAACGCACTGTTCGCGCTCGAACTCGATCGGCGTCTGGGCGGACGGGCTCACGCGTACTCGGTGCACCCGGGTGGGATCATGACCGAACTCGGTCGCCACCTCACGGAGGAGACGCTCGCCACGCTCATGGCTCAGATGCCGGAGGGCCGGGGCATGGAGTGGAAGACGATCCCGCAGGGCGCAGCGACGACGTGCTGGGCCGCCACGGCCCCGGAACTCGAGGCTCACGGTGGCGCGTACCTCGAGGACTGCTCGGTCGCCGTGCGCACCGACGACCCGCTCAGCCGGACGGGCGTGCGCGACTACGCCTCGGATCCCGACCGGGCCGCCGCGCTGTGGACCCGCACCGAGGAGTGGCTGGCGGGCTGACGCCGGGGTTCAGACGACCGGGGCGCGGAACTCGAGGCCGGCGAACTGGCCCGAGCGGCGCCAGCGGTCGATGTACTCGAAGTAGGCGACGGGTCCCTCGGGGTAGCCGGCGCTGTTGAGGCGCTCGCGACGGCCCATCGGGCGGCCCTCGTTGTTGTAGTAGCCGGGCGTGCACTCGGAGTTCCCGAGCGCGGACCGAACCGAACCCTCGATCCGTTCGATCCAGGCGTCCTCGGCCTCCTGGGTCACCTCCACCTCGGTCGCGCCGACGTCGAGTGCGTGGCGGACCACGGCGGCGACGTTCGCCCCGGCCTCGGTGAGGTTGTACGTGACGTTCGAGATCAGGTTCCCGGCCTGGCTGAGGCTCACGATGAACAGGTTCGGGAACCCGTGCACGTGCATCCCGTGGAGCGTGCGCATCCCGTCGGCCCACCGCTCCGACAGCGTCACGCCGTCGCGTCCGATCGTCTCGTACCCGGTACGGCGCGCGTAGTCGGTCCCCACCTCGAACCCGGAGGCGAAGATGAGCACGTCGAGGTCGTGGTGGTCGTCACCGACCCACACCCCGGCCTCGTCGATCCGGGTCACTCCGCGTCCGTCGGTGTCCACGAGGTGCACGCTCGGTCGGTTGTAGGTCTGGAGGTACTCGTCGTGGAAGCACGGGCGCTTGCAGAGCTGTCGGTACCAGGGCTTCAGGTGGTCGGCGGTCGCCGGGTCGGTGACGATCGCGTCGACGCGGGCCCGGATCTCCTCCATCTTCTCGTCGTCACAGTCCTCGTACGCCCGGACCCACGTCTCCACCGTGAACTCGCCGTCGAGCGTCGCCACGACCCGGTCGCGGATGCGTTTGGCGATGTCGGTCCAGCCGTCGCGCACGAGGTCCTCATCGGTGAAGCCGCCAGTCTGGAGGATCGTGAAGTTGGTGAGCCACTCCCGCTGCCATCCGGGCCGGAGCGTCGCGAACCACTCCGGATCGATCGGGTGGTTGTCCCGAACGTCGATGGACGAGGGCGTGCGCTGGAACACGAGGAGTTCGCCCGCATCGCGGCCCAGCGCCGGGATGCACTGCACCGCGGTGGCGCCGGTGCCGATGATGCCGACGCGCCGGTCGGCGAGACCGGTCATCGGCGCACCGTCGGGGGTGCCGCCGGTGACGCCGTAGTCCCAGCGACTGGTGTGGAACGCGGGGCCCCCGAACGTCTCGATCCCGGGGATCCCGGGCAACTTCGCCCGGTGCAGCGGACCCGTCCCCATGGACACGAATCGGGCCCGGATCTCGTCACCCCGATCGGTGCGGATGACCCAGCGGGCACTCGATCCGTCCCAGGTGACGCCTTCGACCTCGGTCGAGAGCAGCGCGCGCTCGAAGAGGCCGTACTGCTCGGCGATGGCGCGGGCGTGGGCGTGGATCTCGGGCGCCTGCACGTACTTGGCGCTCGGCATCCTCCCGGTCTCCTCGAGCATCGGGAGGTAGATCATCGCGGCGGTGTCGCACATCGCGCCGGGGTACCGGTTCCAGTACCAGACCCCACCCACGTCGCCGGCCCCGTCGATGAGCAACACGTCGTCGACCCCGGCCTCCACCAACTTCGCGCCGGTGCACAACCCGGCGAACCCGGCGCCGATGATGGCGACGGTCACCTCGTCGTGGCGGGGCGCCCGTTCGATGCGGGGGGTGTAGGGGTCGTCGAGCAGGTGCGCGTACCGTCCGGACGGCTCGAGGTACTGCTCGTTCCCGTCCGGACGGATCCGCTTGTCGCGCTCGGCCCGGTACCGGCGGCGCAGGGCGTCACGGTCGATGGCGGGAGTCGGGGTCGAGGGGTTCACGCCGGCAGTCTGCCCGCATGGCGCGGGACGGGCCGTACCTCGACCCCGTAGGCTCCGGATGTCCGGTGGACGGTGGGGGAGCGAGCGGTGCGACGAACGGTGATCGTGACGGGGTTCGGGCTGGTGGCCGCACTCGCCCTGGCCGGCTGCTCAGGGACCGCCTCGACGGCGACGGGTGGAACGGGGACGACGACGCCCCCCACCACGGCCTCGGACGGGCACTCCCACTCCCACGGCGGCGCCGACGACGGCTACCTGTTGCGCCACCCCCTGCGGGTCACCCCCGACGGGCTCATCGACCCCGCCTCGATCGACCTGTCGGGCATCGAGGGGGTGACCGAGGAGCAGCAACGGCAGTCGACCGACCTGTTGGTCAGGACGATCCGAACGCTGCCGCGGTGGAGCGACTATGACCAGGCCCTTGCCGACGGATTCCAGTCGATCGGTGACCAGCTGACCGGCGAGGAGCACGTCATCCGGTGGGACTGGATCGATGACGACGTGATGCTCGACCCGAACCAACCGGAGTCGCTCGTCTACAAGTACGACCGCGCCACGGGAACCCGGACCCTCGAGGCGGCGATGTTCCTCATGCCGAAGCAGTACACGCTCGATGACCAGCCCGCGATCGCGAGCCGGCTGGTCCAGTTCCACCAGCACGACAACCTGTGCTTCACCGCGCCCCCCGCGCCGAGGGTGGCCGGACTCACGAACTTCGAGGGGGGCTGCAACCCGCCACTCGTGAAGTTCAACCCGAACATCATGGTGCACGTGTGGATCCGACCGAACGTGTGTGGGCCGTTCGCGGCGCTCACCGGGGTCGGCGCGGGTCAGATCGCCGAGGGCGAGGAGCGCTCCTGCGTGCACGACGACACGCGCCTCACCCTCTGAGTGCTGCGTCGGACCGACGCGACGACGCCCCGGTCCGCAGGCTCGGGGACCGGGGCGTCGTGACGTCCGTGGCGGCGGACCGTCGGGGGGATCAGTAGGCGAAGCCCACCGAGGCGGCCCAGCTCTGGTCCACGTGGTAGTTGCCGTCGTCACCGACCGAGTCGACGGTCACCGGTGCCGGCACCCGGTTGCCCGAGCCCTCCTCGAACGCCACGGTGCCGGTCCAGCCCTTCCACCCGTTCACCTTGCGGATGCCGGCTCGCAGTGCGCCGTACTCGAAGCCGGTCTCAGCGGCGACGGTGGCGATGAGGTTCACCGAGTCGTAGGTGTACGGGGACCATGCGCCGGGCGCGGCGTCGAAGGCCTTGCGGTACTTCGCGATGATCGCGGCCGAACCCGGGAAGTCGTCCGGCGCAGGGACGCCCACCACCGGGCAGGCCCGCGCGGCGGCCTCGCCGGCGGCAGTGATGAAGCCCGGGTCGTATGCGCCGTAGTCGGCGAAGCACTTCGGCGTGGCCTTCGCGTCGTACATCGCCTTCGCGATGAGGCCGCCCTCGGGGTAGTAGGTGATGACGTAGACGAGGTCGGGTCCGGTTGCGGCGACCTTCGTGACGGTGTCGGTGTAGGACTTCGCTCCCGGCTCGATACCCTCGGCGATGGTGATCGTCACCCCTGCGGCCTTGAGCTGGGTCTGCATCGCGGTGTTCGCCGCGGTCGTGTAGTCCTGGGTCGAGTCGAAGATGATGCCGACCTTGGTCGCCTTGAAGCCGTCGGTGATCGCCTTGGTCGCGACCGGTGCGATCTGCGAGGTCATCGGCTGGAGGGTGAAACCGAGGCCCGAGGTCTGGTCGCTCGAGGTGAGTCGCAGCGGCACCAGGCCGGCCTCGATGTAGAGGGGCAGGGTCTTGAGGCCTGCGCCCGAGTTGTACGGACCGACGACCGCGTCGAGCCCGGACTTGATCGCCTTCCTGGCGGCGACCACGGCCACCTCGGGGTCCGCCTGGTCGTCGATCGGCACGATGACGACCCTCTTGCCGTCGATGCCGCCCGCAGCGTTGATCTCATCCGCTGCGAGGCGTGCGCCGCGCAGCATGCCGATGCCGGTGTCCTTCTGGTCGCCGGTCAACGGCCCCTCGAGGCCGATGCGGATCGTCTCCGACGAGGCGGCCGTGGTGGTCGTCGCGGGCGAGGACGAGTCGGACGAGGAACAGGCCCCGAGGGCGAGGGCGCCGGCGGCGATGATGCCGGCGACGGCGAGGAACGGGCGGCGCATGGTGTCTCCAGGTTCGAGTCCGGTGTGGGAGGTGGATCCTCGCACACCGGGAGGTGGAGGACCGGTCCGACGCACGCATCCACCGCCCGGATCCGACCGCAACACACTTCGTGCTCCGGCGGTCACCGCACGTGGTCGGCGGCTCAGGCCTCGGTGCGGGTCCCGGCGAGGTAGGTCGCAACCACCTCCACCGAAGCGATCTCGTGCGGCAGGACCCGTTGCGGATCCGCGGTGAGGAGCACGAGTTCGGCGTACTTCCCGACCTCGATGCTGCCCGTCACGTCATCCGCGTGCACCTGCCAGGCCGCGTCGATCGTGATCGCGCGCATGGCCGCCGCGACCGTGTCGCACTCAGCCGGGTTGAGGACCGCGCCACCGTCACGCATGACCCGGGTCACCGCGGTCTGCACCGAGAGGAGCGGGTCGATGTCGGTGACGTTGAAGTCGGAGTGGAAGCTCGGGCGCAACCCGTGACGGCGCGCGCTGGCGACCGGGTCGAGGCGGCCGGCCCGCTCGGGGCCGAGGATGTGGTCGCGCAGCGCCCGGCCCCAGTAGTGCACGTGGTTCATGAGGAACGAGGGCGAGATCCCGATCCGGGCCATCCGTCGGAGCTGCTCGTCGGTGGGGATCGAGCAGTGCTCGATCCGGTGGCGCAGGTCGGTGGCGGGAAGCCCGGGGAGCGCGTCCTCGAACGCCTCGACGACCTGGCCGATCGCGCCATCCCCGTTCGCGTGGATCATCACCTGCCACCCTGCGGACGCGCGCTCCCGGATCGCCTCGACCAGGTACGAGGACGGGTAGTTCGCGTGTCCGCAGGCATCGGTCCCGAGGTACGGCTGGGACTGGAACCCGCTCCGGCCCTGGTTCGACCCGTCGGAC
>JALRDW010000247.1 GCA_023262065.1 Acidimicrobiia bacterium
AAGAGCACGCTGTTCAACCGCATCGTCGGTGATGAGCGGTCGGTGACCCATGACATGCCGGGCACGACCCGGGACACGATCGACACGGTCGTGGAGACCGAGGACGGTCCGCTCCGGTTCATCGACACCGCAGGGATGCGCCGCCGCAGTCGGGTGGACGAGGACACCGAGTACTACTCGGTGGTCCGCGCGCTGCAGGCGGTCGACCGGGCCGACGCCGCGCTGCTCGTGATCGATGCGGTGCAGGGGGTCTCCCACCAGGACCAGCGCCTCGCCGAACGCATCGACGCCGCGGGGACCGCGATCGTCATCGTGCTCAACAAGTGGGACCTCATCGCGACCGAGGACCGTCCCCAGATCCTCGCCGACGTGGCCGATCGGCTCGGGTTCCTCTCCTACGCCCCGGTCCTCAAGGTGTCGGCCCTCACCGGACGCTTCATCAAGAACGTGCTCCCGGCGCTGCGACAGGCCGAGGACGCGTACCACTCCCGAGTCCCGACCGCTGCACTGAACAAGGTGCTGCGCGAGGCCCAGCAGCGGCACCCGCCGCCGCTCGACCGCAAGCACCGCACCCGGATCCTCTATGCGACGCAGGGTGCGGCGGAGCCGCCGACGTTCACGATCTTCGCGACCCGGCAGCTGCCGCAGGCGTACATGCGGTACCTCGAGCGGTGCATCCGCGAGAACTTCGACCTCGGCCCGACGCCGATCAAGCTGCGAGTGAGGAAGCGCGCATCATGAGGGGTGGCGACGACATCCGTGCGGCGACGCAGCGCGCGGTCGAGGGCAACTCGATCCGTGGCGCCGAGAAGCTCGCGGCCCAGGGCAAGCGTCCGGTCCGCGTGCGCATCGCCCGGCTCCTCGACGAGGGGTCGTTCGTGGAGGACGCGCTGCTCGCGCATGCGTCGGCCGACGGCCTCCCGGCCGACGGTGTGGTCACGGGCACCGGCACGATCGATGGTCGACCCGTGTGCGTCATGGCCAACGATCCGACGGTGAAGGCCGGATCATGGGGGGCCCGGACGGTCGAGAAGATCGTGCGGCTCACGGAGTACGCGCTCGCTCACGAGGTGCCCGTGGTGTACCTCGTCGACTCGGCCGGGGCACGGATCACCGATCAGGTCGAACTGTTCCCGGGTCGCCGGGGGGCCGGACGGATCTTCGCCAACCAGGTCCGCCTGTCCGGTCGCGTGCCCCAGGTGTGCTGCCTGTTCGGACCGTCGGCGGCCGGCGGTGCATACATCCCGGCCTTCTGTGACGTCGTGTTCATGGTGGAGGGCAACGCCTCGATGTACCTCGGGTCCCCGCGGATGGCCGAGGAGGTCATCGGGGAGCACGTGACCCTCGAGGAGATGGGTGGGGCCCGGATGCACGCGAGCGTCAGCGGGTGCGGCGATGCGCTCGCGCCCGATGACGACGCGGCCGTCGACATGGCCCGAGCCTGGCTCTCGTACCTGCCGACCTCGTTCCGCGAGCGGCCGCCGGCGGCGCCGCCGCGCCCACCCCGGGCCGAGGCCGGGCCCATCGCGGCGGTGATCCCCGACGAGGACCGTCGGGCCTACGACGTGCGCAGGGTCATCGATGCGCTCGTCGACGAGGGATCGTGGCTCGAGGCCAAACCGTTGTTCGCGAAGGAGCTCGTCACCGGGTTCGCGCGGCTCGACGGTGAGGTGATCGGCGTCGTCGCGAACAACCCGCAGCACCTCGGTGGCGTGCTGTTCGTGGATTCGGCGGACAAGGCCGCGCGGTTCATCTGGCTATGCGACGCCTTCGACGTCCCGCTCGTGTTCCTGGCCGACGTCCCGGGGTTCATGATCGGGAGCGCGGTCGAGCGGCAGGGGATTATCCGCCATGGGGCCAAGATGATCACCGCGGTGGCCGAGGCGACGGTGCCGAAGTTCTCCGTGATCCTGCGCAAGGCCTACGGCGCCGGGCTCTACGCGATGTGCGGACCGGCGTTCGATCCCGACGCGGTCATCGCACTCCCCAGCGCGCAGATCGCCGTGATGGGTCCCGAACCCGCGGTGAACGCGGTGTTCTACAACCGCATCCAGGCCATCGAGGACCCGGAGGAGCGCGCCGCCTTCGTGGCCGAGCGGCGGGCCGAGTACGAGGCCGACGTGGACATCGTGCACCTGGCCTCCGAGCTGGTGGTCGATGCGATCGTGCAGCCCGAGGACCTGCGCCGGGAACTCATCGCCCGGCTCGCGGTGGCCCGCCGGCGGGTGCGTGAGACCTTCGCGAGGCGCCACGGGGTGCCGCCCGTCTGAGCTCGCGGGGTGCCTCGGCCCGCCCCGCCGCCGATGTGGTCAGATGGTCGGCGTGCCGTGGTGCGATCAGTGCGATGAGTACGTCGGGGCCGGCTCGGTCACGACCGAGGGCGGGTGCCCGACGTGTGGTGCGCGTGTGGACCGGGGGGACGTCGCCACCCGGGTGTCCGAGCGGGCCGGCGACGAGCCGATGCCGGTGCCCTGGCACCTCAAGCTGCTTGCGCTCGGGGTGGTCGTGTACCTCGGGTTCCGGCTCTGGCAGGGGATCGGCTGGCTCCTGGACTGAGCCCGATCGCGCGCTTCGTGGCCCGCCGGCGGTCGTGCGTAGGGTCCGCCCGTGCAGTTCGACCCCTTCGATCCGGCCACGATCGCCGATCCCTTCGGCCCGTACCGACGCCTGCGTGACGAGGCGCCGGCCTTCCGGACCGAGCACGGGTTCTGGGTCATCAGCCGGTACGACGATGTGGTGCGCACGCTGCGCGACCACGAGCGGTTCTCGTCGTCGGCCGGTGTCGGATCGGAGTGGCGACCGGTCCCGATGATGATCTCGGTCGACCCGCCCGACCACACCCGGCTTCGGCGACTCGTGCAGCGTGAGTTCACCCCCCGAGCCATCGCAGCCTGGGACGAGCGGGTGACCGGCATCGTCGATGACGCGCTCGACGCCTTCGTCGAACGCGGTGGCGGGGACCTCGCCGCCGAGGTCGCCTACCCGATACCGATCGGGGTGATCGCCGACATGCTCGACGTGCCGGCCGAGCACCGGGCGGACTTCAAGCGGTGGTCCGACGACACCATCGACGCGCTCGGGGGCGGCCTCGACGCCGAGACGAGCACCCGGGTGGAACTCAGCATCATCGAGTTCGCTCAATACTTCGCCGAGGTCATCGCCCGGCGGCGGCTCGCTCCGGGCAAGGACCTGCTCAGCCTGCTCGTCGATCCGACGAACGGCGAGACGCTCGCCGATGGCGACCTGATCTCCTTCGCCATTCTGCTGCTCGTGGCCGGCAACGAGACGACGACGAACCTCATCGGCAACCTCGTGCATGCGCTCGCGACGCACCCCGACCAGTGGACCCGCCTGCAACGGGATCGCACGCTCGTGCCGGCGGCGGTGGAGGAGGTGCTCCGCTTCGACGCACCGATCCAGGGCTTCTTCCGGAACACGGTGGTCGACGTCGAGCTCCACGGGGAGACCATCCCGGCCGACGAGAAGGTGATGGTGCTGTTCGGGTCCGCGAACCGGGACGAGCGCAAGTACCCGGAGCCCGATCGGTTCATCGTGGACCGGAACCCGATGGACCACGTCGCCTTCGGTGCGGGCATCCACCTGTGCCTCGGCGCGCCGCTCGCCCGTCTCGAGGGTGTCCGCTTCCTCGAGCGGCTCCTGGACCGCGTCGAGCGGGTCGAGCTCGCGGGCGAGGTGGAGCGGACCCAGAACCCTCTGCTGCGCGGGGTCCGTCACCTGCCGGTGACCCTCACCCTTCGCTGAGGGTGCGGGTCGCGACGGACCGCTAGAGTCCACCGGACGTGTCCGCCCCGGCGGACCACGGGCTGTGGCGCAGTTTGGTTAGCGCGTCGGTCTGGGGGACCGAAGGTCGTGGGTTCGAATCCCGCCAGCCCGACTGAGAACACGAAAGGGCCCCACCGGGGCCCTTTCGCCGTCTCCAGGGGTTCGCC
>JALRDW010000259.1 GCA_023262065.1 Acidimicrobiia bacterium
CTGACCTACCGTCCGGGCGAGCCTCCGGACTGACCATCGAGTCCGGGGTGGTGGGCGCTGAGGGACTCGAACCCCCGACCACTGCGTTGTAAGCGCAGCGCTCTGACCAACTGAGCTAAGCGCCCGGGGCCGCACACCGTAGACGGACCCGACCACGCGCCGCCGACGACCTCAGCCCGAGGCGGCCCGCCGTGCACGGAAGGTCGTGAACCGCCGGACGAACTCGGACTGCTGGGCCTCGCTCCACGCGGCGACCCGCCCGCCCGGGAGTGCGAGGCACCGCTCGGCGTGCTCGATCACGGCCTCGGGCACCGGATCGGTGAACCCGAGCGCGCGGAGTCCCTCGAGACGTACGTAGACGGGCACGAGGGCGGCCTCGGCCATCGTCGGCTCCCGGCCCACGAGCCACGCACGGCCCCCGAGCCGATCCGCGACCCCGAGGAGCGCATCGGCGAGCGCCGCCGACGCGTCGGCGATCCTCCCCGCGTCGGTGCCGTAGTAGACGCCGACCATCGGTCCGAACGCCGAGGCGTCGATCCACCGGGCGATCTCGACCTGCTCGGGCGTGCACCCGCCCCGCGCCCCGTACAGCCGTTCGAGGATCGGGAGGGAGTCGGCGAGGTAGCGCCCGCCCTCGCGGATCATCGGGATCTCGTGGCGCGGGCTGTGCGCCAGGAACTCCTCGGGCACGACGTACCCCTTCGGGCGGGCCGCCGTCGGCGGCACGTCGATCACCTCGTACGCGTACCCGAGCTGCGCGAGCGCGAACTCGACCCGCACCGAGTAGGGACAGATCCAGTGACCGAAGAGCGCGACCGGCTCGACGACCGGCGCGACGCCGGCGGTCATGCGAACAGGGCCTCGCACCCGCTGCCGGCGAGCACGCCGTCGACCCAGTCCCGATCGGCATCGGAGAGCGCCGCTCGCGCCTCGCGGATCCACCGGATCGTCTTGCCCTGGTACGGGAAGGCACCCTGGCGGTACTCGTGCCCGAGGATCTCGCAGACCACCTCGGGCTGCTCCGCCGCGAGCGCAGCCTCGTTCGCGAGCATGAACGGCGTGTAGGTCGCGCCGATCTCGGCGAGCAGGGGCGCGAGCGTGGTGGATGGGACCGTGGATCGGTCGACCCACCCCTCGTCATCCTCGACCGCCCACCAGGAGAGATCGTCGACCCGGTTCACCCATGAGTACACCCGTGGCGCGTGCTCGAAGCAGAGCTCCGTCGAGGTGGGCTCGATGATGACGAGCTGGCTCAACTGCCCGTAGAGCCCGAAGTCCCCGCTCCCCGGGCGGTCACCGAGGATGAAGTCCTGCGCCTCGACGATCCGGTTCAGGATCCCGAGGAGCCGGACGTAGGACGACTCGATCACCGGCGCGTTCGCGTCGGTGCTCCCGACGAGCCCCCGACGGCCGACCTGCCGATCGACGACCCAGTCACCCCACTGTGCGAGGCGCGCATCGTCCTCGTGGAGCATCGGCCACACCGGCAGGAGCCGACGCGCCCGTTCCACGGCCTCGGGCGGCGCCCACCGGTAGTGGTACATCGACTTGGTGAGCCACTCGTCCGCGTAGTCCTCGATGAGCAGGTGCAGGAACGCGAGCGCCGGGTCCGGGGGCACGAGCGACCGCGCGGTGAACATCTCCTCGAGGCGGGCGATCTGCGGGGTCGAGTCGACCATCACCTCGGTCACGGTCCCGGTCGCGTCCGGGAAGCCGAGTACGGGGATGATCGCCACCGGCGGCTTCGGGAGGGCGAACTGCCCGGGGGTGTTCTGGAGCACCCAGGTGAAGGGGATGCGGCGGTACCGGAGCACGGCGCGCATCTTGAGGGAGTACGGCGACCCGTAGGTGCCGACGAGGGAGAGCGGTGCGGTCATCGTCGTGGTCCTCGCAGCGTTCGGCGGTCTTCCGCCGCATTGTGGCACCCGAGCCACCGCCGGACCTCCTGCGGGGTCAGGTCGTGACCCTGACGGCGACCGCATCGACCTCGAAGGTGCGCGCCGTGGAGGTCGAGAGGTCGGTGACCTGCACCCGGAACCCCGCACCGAGGTCGGCCGCGGACCAGGTGCGGCCCCAC
>JALRDW010000122.1 GCA_023262065.1 Acidimicrobiia bacterium
CCCGCAGCAGCTTGCCCTCGCTGTCGATGCTCCGGGCGCGGGCGACGATGAAGATGTCCGGTCGGATCGCCCGGGCCGAGAGGGTGATGAACGAGTTGGCCGCGTCGACGTCGACCGCGGCGACGAGCGACGAGGCCCGGGCGATCCCGGCCCGCTCGAGCGTGTCGTCCTCGGTGCAGTCGCCGTGCACCGTGGGGTGCGGACAGTCGGCGAGGCGTTCGGCCTCCTCGTCGACCACCACGATCGGCTTGCCGGCGGCGACGACCTCGGCGGCGATCGCCCGTCCGACGCGACCCCAGCCGCACACGATCACGTGGTCGTGCAGCGATTCGATGGCGCGCTCCATGCGCATCCTCCCGATGGTCTCGAGCAGGCGACCCTCGATGAGGGTCTCGATGAGTGAACCGAGCGCGTACAGGACCGCGCCGACGCCGACCACGATGAGCACCATCGTGAACACGCGCTCGGCGGTGCCGAACGGGACGACCTCACGGAAGCCGACCGTCGCCACCGTGGTGATCGTCTGGTAGAGCGCGTCGATGAAGCTGAGACCGAGGATGAGGTACCCGACGGTCCCGAACGTGAGCACGCCGACGAGCAACGCGATCGCGATACCCATCCGGCGCCAGTGATTCACGTGTCCGAGGCTAGATGAGGGTGCTCGGGAGGTGGTGGTGTCCGGTACCCGCCGTGCTCAGGCGACGACACCGACGGGCCGATAGGTGTGGCCCGGGAACACCCTCGTCGGATCGGTGACCCCGAGGACGCCGCGGGTGCAGTCGCTGAGCACGTCGATGAAGTCGAGGGTGGGGACGATGTCACCCCGGGCGCCGATCACAGAGGGTGCGAGTCCGGCCCATTCCCCGTGGACGCCCCCCACCGCTCGGTCGCCCATCACCATCATCAGCGAACCGAACCCATGATCGGTGCCCCCGGACCCGTTCTCGGCGACGCGCCGTCCGAACTCGGTCATGACGACCGTCGTGACGTCGCGCAGGCCGCGAGCGTCGAGGGCGGCCTGGAATCCGGCGAGGTGTCCGTCGAGCCCTGTGAGGAGATCGCGCATCCACCCGGCATCGACGGTGCCCATCTCATGGTGCGTGTCCCAGCCCGTGATCTCGACCGCCGCGACCTCGACGCCGAGGTTCGACGCGAGGAGGTTCGCGAGGTCGGTGAACGCGCGGGTGGTCCGGTTCGCTCCGGTCGTGCCTTGGACCGTGGAGATCCGGGCCGACGCGTCGAGCGCCTGGACGCCGATCCGTTCGACCGGGAGGTTGCCTCCGTACTGGTCCCGGAGGAGGGTTGCCATCGGCCGCATCGGGAGGTTCAGCCCGAAACCGCGGATTCCGGGGATCCCGATGGCGTTCGCGCCGCGGAGGCTCACCGGAACGGTCCCCATCATCGCGATACCGCGGAACAGGGAATCGCTCGCCGTTGCGGTCGAGGTGAGGTAGCGGGCGAGCCACCCCTTTGCGTCGGAGGGGCGCGTGGTCGCGCCGTATTCGCACAGGTCCTGTGCAGCGAAGTGGCTGCGGTCGCCGGCGAGGTTGCCGGTGCCGACCACGACCGCGAGCCGGCCGGCGCCGTAGAGCGAATGCAAGCCGGTCATGACGGGATGGAAACCGAACCGTTCGTCGAGGGGCAGGACTCGTTCGGCGGGAATCGCGATCGACGGCCGGGCGTCGTAGTAGGCGCTCTCGGTGTACGGCACGACGGCGCTCAGGTGGTCCGCGCCGCCCCGGAGGAACACGTAGACGAGCCGCCCGCGGGCGGCGGCACCGGCAGGAGCGACCCGGAACAACTCCGGTCGTGCGAGCGCAGCCGCAGTCGCACCGGCGGCGACTACGCCGGTCTTCAGCACGGTCCTTCGTGAGGGTCGGAGCGTCACTGGTTCATCTCCTCGCCACCGTCACCGGTACTGGGCGTCGGCCGCGACGAGCGACGCGATCGCAATGGTCGGCAGCGCGGCGGTGATCTGCGCGACGGTCGGGCGGAGTTCGTTCGTCCACATGAGCTGCTTGTTGAGGATGTTCCGACCCCCCGCCGTCGTCTGCTCACGTACGAGTGCCGTGCTGATGGCCGAGTAGATCTCCGGAGCGGTTCGGCCCGCGAGACCGGCGGCGAGTGGGGTGAGGTCCGTCGCGAACAGCGGCATGCGGTTCGTGACGATCGAACCGACGAGGTTCCAGCGGGCCAGATCGCCGCCGGTGCTGAGCCAGGCTGATTCCGTATCCGGGTAGCCGTTGGGCGCGTCCCACTCGAACGGCATCTGGTTGAGCTGACGGAACGCGTCCGAGAGCTGGGCCAGGTCGGCCGGCGTCGAGGGCGGGGCCATCGTCGACCCGAGCGCCCGGACCACAAACGCCGCGTAATCGGACGGTCGCCGGTACTTCTTGCCGGCCGACGCGGTGAACGCCGGGTGCGAGATCATCGTGCGGAGGACCGGCTCGATGGCGCTGCCGTTCGCGAGCCAGGTGTTGGCCATCGCAGTGACGAGACCGGCATCGGGTTCGTCGGCCACGAATCGCCGAGCGATCTTCTGCGAGACGAATCGGGCGGTGGCCGGGCGCATGGCGAGCCACTGCAGGAATTGCACCCCGTGGGACAGCGGCGTGCCGGTCGTGGGTCGGGTCCAGCCCATGATCGTGAGTGGGGACGGGTCGTGGAGCCCCGGGCGGAACGAGAAGGTCCAGGTCGAACGCTCGATGGTCCATCCGGTGAGCAGGCGCGAGACCGCGACCACGTCGGCCTCGGTGTACCCGCCGTCGACGCCGAGTGTGTGGAGTTCGAGCAGTTCGCGCCCGTAGTTCTCGTTGATCGCGCCGGCGGTCGAGATGTAGTTGTCGAGGTACAGGAGCATCGCCGGACTCTGGGCGCTGGCGACCAGGAGATCGGAGAAGCGGCCGAGGGCGTGAGGCCGGATGACTTCGCGGTCCTCGACGATCTTGAGGATCTGGTGGCGGCGATCCTCGAAGTAGATGTTGAAGTGGTCGTTCCAGAACTCGACCATACGCTCGTGGATCTGGGCCGGACTGAGCGCCGCCCGCAGCAGCGAGGCGAACTGGAGCTGCCAACCGGGGCCGCCGCTGCCCACCGGGTACGCCGCGTCGAGCTGCGCGACGTTCATCGACAGCGCAGGGAGTGCAGCGAGCTTCGCGTTGATCGCGGTGTGGTCGAGCGTCGCCGGTGCGAACTGCTCGGCGAGCCACGCGGACTCGCCGATCGCGCGGAGTCGTCCGAGATCGGAGGTCGTGGGCCCGAACGACAATCGGCGCAGCAGGTGCACGTTCCGGTCGTATGCGGCCGACGTGAAGTCGCACGCGGCGAGCGCGATGCCGCCGAACGCGACCATGGCGGCAGCCCATGGGTTCCGGAGGACGTCCCGCCGGGCAGGGGTCGCTGCGTCCGCCTCGGGTTGCTCAGGAAGGGCGACCGTGTCGCCGACCTCGGCCATGGACCGATGGTGGTGCAACGCCACCGATTCGGCAAGGGGAACGTCCGAGAATCGCCCGAGAATCTGCACCCGAGGGTGCTCGGTGACGCCGATCCGGGTCGGAGGGCCCATGTGCGAGGATCGGCGCATGGCCGACTGGTTCGGGATCACCCGGCGCAACGCGCGCTCCGTGCAGACCACGATCGGGTGGATCTTCTGGGATCCGGGTGCCCTCGACCGGTACGCCGCACTCGGCCTGCCCGGTCCGCTC
>JALRDW010000216.1 GCA_023262065.1 Acidimicrobiia bacterium
GGAGACCCCAGTCCGGGGTCGTGCCCACCGCGAGGATGCGTCGGAACCCCTCGAGTGGTCCGACGATCGGGTTGACGAGTGCGTACCACGGCCGCAGCGGCGCCGAGATCTCCGAGATCGGGTACGCGATCGGACTCGCGAACAGCCACAGTTGGATCCCGAACGGGAGCAGGTACCGGAAGTCGCGGTAGTAGACGTTCATCGCACCGAGGGGGAGTGCGGCGGCCAGGGTCGGCAGGGCGATCGCCGCGGCGAGCATCGGCAGGAACACGAGCGTCCACGACAGGTGTGCCCCCGTGAACGGCGCGGCGGCGAGGACGAGGAGGAGTCCGATCCCGAGGTCGGGGACCACCGAGAGGACCGCCCCGAGCACCGGGGACTCCCGGGGGAAGTACACCTTGCGCATCAGGTCCGCATCGTTGATGAGCGCGTTCGCACCGAACGACACCCCGGACGAGACGAACTGCCACGGCACGAGGGCCGAGATCGCGAACGCGGCGTAGGTGGCGCCGCCCCCACCCGAGACCTTCACGACCCGCCCGAAGAACAGGATGAAGATCGTGAGGAAGGCGAGTGGCTGGAGCACGGCCCAGCCGACGCCGAGCGCGGCCTGCTTGTACCGGACGCGGACGCCGCGCACGGCGAACGACCACACGACCTCGCGGTAGAGCCGGAGCTCGCGCCACGCCTCCCGCATGGCGGGTCGCCGCGAACCGTCGTACACGGATTCGACGGGTGTCCGCTCGCGCTCGTCGCTCATGGGCCTCGGTCGGTCGGGGATGACCCAACAGTAGACTCGGCTCGTCATCCTGCGGTCCGTCGGTCCTCCCGGTGGACGGGTGGACATTCGCGACGATCGACCCGGGAGCGGACGAGGCGTGACGAAGCACGGGGACGCGGATCGGGCTCCCCGCATCCTCTGCGTGGCCGACGAGAGGCCGTGGCCCGAACGCTCCGGGTACCGGATCCGACTGGCCAACGTCCTGCGCGGTCTCGCGCGCCTCGGCTCGGTCGATCTCCTCGTGCTCCACGGTGAGCACGGCGGCACACCGTCCGAGGTCGCGGTGCCGTCCGGTGAACCCGTGGCGTCCGTGCGCACCGCCCCGCTCCCCGCACCGGTACGGACGCGAGCGGGACTGGTGTCGTGGTGGCGCGGTGACCTGCCGAGGCGGGTCGCGTGGCGGGACTGGTCGGCGGCGCGCGCCGCGGTCGGAGCCGCCGTGCAGGACGGGTACGACCTCGTGTGGTGGAGTCACCTCGACACCTGGATCGTGCTCGGAGACCGCAGCGCGGTCCCGGCGATCGTCGATCTCGACAACCTCGAGGACGAGTGGCTCGCGGGACGGCGCGGGCTGGGTCGGCGTGGGCGCAGGGCGTCGTGGCCGCGCGCCGCGATCGCAGCGGGCCTCGACGCGATCGATGCCGGGCGGTGGCGCCGATGGCAGGACCGCGCCGCGGCACGGGCCGCCACGGCGCTCGTGTGCTCCGAGGAGGACCGGGTGCGTCTCGGCGGGTCCCGGGTCCGGGTCGTGGCGAACGGGTACGCGACCCCGTCCCGTCCCGTCGGCCACCCCGAGCGCGCCGTGCCGGAGGACGGTGGTGTCGTCGCGTTCGTCGGCCTGCAGACCTACGCGCCGAACGTCGATGCCGCGCGCTTCCTCGTGGAGGAGGTACTGCCCCGGCTGCGGGAGGTCCGACCAGCGGTGACGGTGCGCCTCATCGGACGGCCCGGCCCGGAGGTCGACCGCCTCCGGGGGCCCGGGGTGGAGGTGCTCGGCGAGGTCGCCGACCTCGACGCCGCGCTGGCGGCGGCTGACCTCGTCGCCGTTCCGGTCCGATTCGGCGGCGGGACCCGGATCAAGGTGCTCGAGGCGATGGCCCACCGCATCCCGATCGTGTCCACGTCCCTCGGGTGTGCGGGGCTCGGTCTCCGCGGCGAGGTCGAGGTGACGATCGCCGATGATGCGACCTCGTTCGCCGCCGCCTGCCTGCGTCTCCTCGCCGACCGGGATCTGCGGATCGCCCGGACCGCGGCCGCGGCCGCCGTGCACGCGGCGCGGTTCGAGTGGACCGTCATCGCCGAGGACGTCGTCGGGATCGCCCGTGACGCGCTGACGGTGCCGGCGTGAGCGTCCGTGCCCGACTCGCGACGGGGGCCCGACGCCTCCCGTACCCGATCCGCCACGCGGGTCGACGGGTGCAGCGCTGGGCCCGTCGTCGCCGGGTGGTCCGTCACGTCCGGTGGGGTTCGTTGCGGCGGACACGGCCGGTGAGCATCGACTACGGACTCGACCGGGGCACCCCCATCGACCGCGTGTACCTCGACCGTTTCTTCGCCGCCCACGCGGCCGACATCCGGGGCGCGGTCCTCGAGGTCGGCGGTCCGGTGTTCAGTGGTCGGCACGGCCGCGGGGTCACCTCGACCGACATCGTCGACATCGACGCGGAGAACGAGGCGGCGACGATCGTCGCCGACCTCGCAGTGCCCGGTGTCCTACCGGCTGACGCGTTCGACTGCATCCTCGTCCCGCAGACGCTCCAGTACGTCGCCGACCCACAGGTCGCGGTGACCAACCTGTGCGACGCGCTCCGCCCCGGCGGCGTCCTGCTCCTCACCGTGCCGGTCATCGCCAAGATCGACCGGCACGCGGCCGGGGTCGACCGGTGGCGGGTCACCCCCGTCGGCCTGCGGGCGCTGCTCGACCGCTGGTGCCCGGCTGCCGAGGTCCGCGTCGAGTCCGCCGGGAACGTCCTCACCGCGACCGCGTTCCTGCAGGGGATCTCGGTCGAGGAGATGCGACCCGCCGACTTCGACGCCGTGGACCCGATGTTCCCGATGGTGGCCATGGCCCGCGTGGTGCGGAGCGCCGTGCCGTGATGCGAGCGCCCGCACTGGTCCTCGTGTACCACCAGGTCCGTGACGCGGGACCGGAGGGCGCCGAGCTGGCCGTCCACCCCGACCGCTTCGCGACCCACCTCGACGTGCTGGCGCGCCGGGCCGAGGTCGTGCCGCTCGCACGGATCCGAGACGCCGCCCGCGGTCGGCCGCGGGTGGCCCTGACCTTCGACGACGGGTACCTCGACAACGTCGAGACCGCGGCGCCGATGCTCGCCGATCGCGATCTCCCGGCCACCTGCTTCGTGACCGGGTGGTCGCTCGACGCCGACCGGGAGTTCTGGTGGGACGAACTCGAGCACCTGCTCGGTCCTCCGACCGGCGGAGCCGTCCCGCCCTTCGAGACGGTCCTCGCCGGCCGGCGGCTCCGGGTCGATCTCGGTGACGCTGCGGCGCGACGCCGGGCGGCCACGGCCATCACGCTGCGCTGCTACCGCGCCCGACCCGACGAGATCCGGGCGACCATCGACGCCCTCGCCACCCACCTCGGCGTGGACCTCGTGATGTGCGATCGCCACCGACACGCGGGCGAGGCCGGGATCGCCCGTCTCGCCGAGGTGCCCGGGATCACCGTGGGCGGGCACACCGTCCGTCACCCGGCGCTCACTGCCATCCCGGCGGCGGCCCGTGACGCGGAGATCGTCGAGGGCAAGCGTCGCCTCGAGGCGCTCATCGGTCGCGAGGTGACGCAGTTCGCGTTCCCGTTCGGCCATGCCGCGTCGTTCGACGACGCCTGCGAACGCGCGGTCGCCGCGGCCGGGTTCGAACTCGCGTGCCGCAACGTCCGGGGCCGGGTGACGCCCCGAACCGATCCGTTCCGGATCCCCCGGTGCTCGGTCGGCGACTGGAGCGGCCCGGAGTTCGAGGCGCGCCTCGACCGGTGGATGCGGGAGCGGTGCCGGTGACGCGGTTCCTCGTGCCCGAGCCGATGGGTCCCGTGACCCCGGGCCCGGTCCCGACCTTCTCGGTGATCATCGCCTGCTACAACGCGGCCGACACCGTCGGCGAGGCCATCCGATCCTGCCTCGACCAGACCGTCCCGCCGCTCGAGATCATCGTGATCGACGACGGTTCGACCGACGAGATCGACGCGGCACTCGAACCCTTCCTCGACGACATCGTCCTCCTCCGCCAGGAGAACGGTGGTGAGAGCGTGGCGAAGAACGCAGGGGTCGCGGTGGCGCGGGGGGACTACGTCGTGATCCTCGATGCCGATGACGTCGCCTACCCGCATCGCCACGAGGTGCTCGGCGAACTCGCGGCGGCGCGTCCTGATCTCGCGATCCTCACCCACGACGCGCTGCTCACGCGCGACGGTGCCGTGCTGCGGCACTACTACGGTGACTTCCACCCGTTCCCGATCGAGCACCAGCGTCGGGAGATCCTGCGCCGGTGCTTCGTGATCAACCCGGCGGTGCGGCGGTCGGTCTGGACCGCCATCGGCGGGTACGACCCGGCGATCCGCATCGGCGCGGACTGGGAGTGCTGGTTGCGCATGATCCTCGCGGGCGAACAGGCGGGCTGTGTCGACGAACCACTCTCGGACTACCGCCAGGGTGGTGCGCAGTTGACCTCGAACCGGCTCCGGGAGTTCGGCGGTCGGCAGCAGGTCTTCACCAAGACGCTCTCCCGGACCGACCTGACCGCAGAGGAGCGGGCGGCGCTCATCGACCTGCGCACGACGCTCGACGGCCGGATGGCGCGTGAGGCGACCCGCACCGGGGCACCGGGCGCGCGCCGGGCGTCGCTGCGCGTCGCGTTCGGCCGACGGCACCGCTGGCCGGTGCGCACCCGGGCGCTGGCCGCCGCCCTCGTACCGTCGGTG
>JALRDW010000235.1 GCA_023262065.1 Acidimicrobiia bacterium
CGGTCGGCTCCCCCGCCGCCGCACCGATGCCCTCGAGCAGGTGGGTCACCGTCGTCTTGCCGTTCGTCCCCGTGACGCCCAGCACCCGCAGCGCCTCCGAGGGTCGGCCGCTCGCGGTCGCGGCGACGGGACCGATGGCCCGCCGGACCGATTCGACGACGACCTGGGTCAGCGGGGTCGGGACCTCGCGCTCGACGAGCACCGCCACCGCACCACGGCGCGCCGCCTCATCGACGTGGTCATGCCCGTCGGTGGTCCCACCCGGCACCGCGGCGAAGAGCGCACCCGGAGTCACGCGCCGACTGTCGTGGACGACCGAGCGCACATCCGGCGCGCCGGGGCCGAGGATGCGGATGACCTCGACGTCGGCGAGGAGGTCCGGGAGCAGCATCGTTGATACCTAGCGGGTCGGCGGCGCGCCGGGGGTGGCGGCCGCGGCTGAGGACACGGTACCGGCGAGCGGCGTGCCGACGAGGCCGGGTCCGGCGGGCCGGGCCGGGCGCGGTGTGACGAGCGGACCGGTCACCGCCTGGCTCGGGCCCTGCGGGTCTCGGGTCGGGGCCACGCCGAGGCTCCGCAGTGCGTGGCCCATGATCTGGGCGAACAACGGGCCGGACTTCCCACCGCCGTAGAAGCCCTTGTTCCCGGCGGGGCCGTCGAGCACCACGATGGCGGCGAGCCGCGGGTCCTCGGCCGGCGCGAACCCGACGAACGTGGCCTCGAGCTTGGCCAGCGAGTACGCATCCTTCCCGGCACCGGTGACCTGCCGGGCCGTACCGGTCTTGCCGGCGACCGTGTACCCGGCGATCGCGGCCGAACCGCCGGTCGCCGGGGACGGGGCCACGACGTGGGCCAGCATGTCGGTGATCGTGCGCGCGGTCTGCGCGGTGACGACCCGGTCACTGCGGACCCGCGGCACCGGGACGCGACGGCCGTCCGCGTCGATGTGGGCGGCGACGAGGCGCGGGTGCACGATGCGGCCACCGTTGGCGATCGTCATGTACGCGTTGAGCACCTGCATCGGGGTGACGGAGACGCCCATGCCGATGGGCTTGGTGTACATGTCCGACTCGGTCCACTGCGAGACCGGGGCGAGGATGCCGGGCGACTGACCCGGGAACGGGATCGAGGTCGTGACGCCGTAGCCGAACGCGTGCATGAAGTAGGACAGGTCAGCCTTGCCGAGGAGGTCGGCGACCATGTGGGTGCCGACGTTCGAGGACTCCGCGACGATGTCGGTCGCCGTCATCACCGACGGGTGCGGGTGGTCGTCGACGAGTGGCTGGTCGAACCCGGGGATCGGGATCGACGTCCCCACGCCGGTGAAGACCTGGTCGGCGGTGATCCGACCGCGCTCCACCGCCCCGGCGAACGGGATCATCTTGCTCACCGATCCGGGCTCGTAGGTCCAGGTGAGCGGCCGGTTCTGCTCGTAGGACCGGGCGAGGCGGGCGGGGGCGGCCTTCGTCGCGTCGGCACCGACCACCGACGCCATCGCGAGCACGTCACCGGACCGCACATCGGCGATCACCGCGGTGCCGCCGGTCGCGCCGGTCGCGACGACCTGGGCCAGCAGGCGTTGCTCGACCACGTACTGGAGGTCCTGGTCGAGCGTGAGGACGAGGTCCTGGCCGCGTCGGGCCGGGACGAACGCCCGGCGCGACTTGGGGATCTCGCGCCCCTGCGCATCGAACTGGGACACGATGCGACCGGGTTCGCCGCGGAGGATGGCGTCGTTGCCCGCCTCGAGACCGGACAGCGCCGAGCCCTCGACGTTCACCGTGCCGATGACCGGGGCGGCGAGATCGCCCCCACTCGTGTCGACCCGCTTCGGCTCGTCGACCATGTAGACGCCACCGAGCAGGTACATCGATCCGGCCTCGACCGCCTTCGGGTCGAGGCGCTGCACGCGTCGGACCGTCGCCTCGTCGACCTGACGGGCGAGGTAGGCGAAGCGCACCTGCTGGTCGAGGATCGTGCGGATCCGGGCCGCGCCCATGCCGAGCACCGGTGCCATGCGGCGGGCCGCCGCCGCGGTGTCGAGAATGCGGGTCGGATCGACGACGACCTCACCGGGGCCGGCGTCGTCGAGCACCGGGATCCCGATGCGGCGCAACCTCGCGATGCGTCCCTCGCTCACGCCGGTGGCGACGAGCTGACGCCGGTTGCGGGTGCGCAGGATCCGCAGGATCTCGCGCGGCGGTCGGTCGAGCGCGCGCGCCAGCTTCGCCGCGGTGCCGACCTTGTCCTCCACGAGCGTGGGGTCCACGACGATGGTCCGGCTCGGCACCGACATCGCGAGGTCGCGTCCGTTGCGGTCGAAGATCGTCCCGCGGTCGGCCGCCAGTTCGGTCGAGCGCTCACGCTCGCCGACCGCCCACGCGAGGTACCGACCGCGCTCGGTCGTCTGGAGCATGCCCATCTTCACGATGGCGGCGGCGAAGAACAGCACGACGACCACCGTGACCGCGACGAGGCGACGACTCGTCGAACGGGCGAGCTCGGCCTTCGTGCGTCGACGGTCGCGGGCCGGCGGGCGCCGGAGGCGCTCCCCCGCCCGATCGACGATCCCGGTGCCGACGGCCACTGCCGTCCCGGCGGCCGCACGGGCCAGCCGACCGGCCCAGGGCTCGCGCACCCGCGCCGGACGGGTCGGCGCGGTGCGGGTCGTGGCCCGACCCGCGGCCGGCCGGGCGGTCGACCGGGCGGTGCCACCCGGGGCGCGCGGGCTCCGTGCGGCGGGCTGGGCCTCGGTGCGGGCACGGGCCCCGCGCGTGGAGGCCGGACGCGCCCCGGAGGTGCGGGTCCGGCCCGAGCCGTCTCGGTCGGTCGATCGGTTCGGCGTACGGGCGGTGCGCGTCGAGCGCGTGACGGACCCGATGGGCGCGTCGTTCACGGAACCTCGCGACGCACGCGGCGCACGCTCGCGCCCGCCGGCGGAGGTGCCGGATGCGGCAGACGGCCGTCGGGTCGCGTCCCGGCGCCCGGTCGGCGCCGACGGGAGCGTCCGAACGGATCCGGCGCGCGGTTCGCGGGGCTCACGGTCGCGCGGCAAGGTGCGGCTTCACCTTCTCCCAGCCCTCGCCGAGTGTGGATGAGGTTGCGACGTCCGAGGTGCCCGAGGGGGGAAGAACTCCGGGGACGCTGACGTACCGGGGCGTCGTCGCCGGCACGAGGCCGAGACGGGTGGCCCGCTCGATGATGCGCGCCGGGGCCGTCGCCTCGGCGTGTGCGAGCCGCGCACGCTGGTACTCGGCCTGCGCGGCTCGGGTGCGCACCGTGAGCTCGCGCAACCGCACCTGCTGCTGGGCGAGCTCGATCTGGAGGTACACCGCGGCGCCCACGACCGCCACCATCCCGACCACGACGAGTCGGATCCGATGGCCTCGGGTCCGGGCCCGGCGGTCCGCCGCGCCGATGACCCGCAGTCGCGGTCGGGCCGGGGTGCGGGCGGCGTTCGTGCGGCGCGCCGGGGCGCGCAGGGTCGCGGTCATCCGAGCCGCTCCACGACCCGGAGGAGCGCACTGTGGGCGCGCGGGTTCGCCTCGACCTCCGCCTCACTCGGCCGGACCGGCTTGCGGGTCACCAGCCGCACGATCGGGTCGGGGGCGGTCGACACCGGGAGGTCCGGGCGGCCGATGGTCGGACCGCGGCCGGCCCAGGTGGCGAACCGCTGCTTCACCGCACGGTCCTCGAGCGAGTGGTACGCCAGGACCAGCACCCGGCCGCGCGGTGCGAGCAGGTGCACGGACTCGTCGAGGCCGGCCTCGAGTTGCGGCAGCTCCCGGTTCACCTCCATGCGGATCGCCTGGAAGGTGCGGCGCGCCGGGTGACCGCCCTTGCGGCGCGCCGGGGCCGGGATCGCATCCTTGATCGCGTCGACCAGCTCGCCCGTCGTGGCGATCGGTCGACGGGCGACGATCTCGCGGGCGATCCGGGAGGCGAATCGCTCCTCCCCGAACGTGGCGATGATCGTCGTGAGTTCGGCCTCGTCGTAGGTGTTGACGACCTCGGCCGCGGTGAGCGCCTGGGAGGAGTCCATCCGCATGTCGAGCGGCGCGTCGTCCCAGTAGGAGAAGCCCCGGGCCCGACGGTCCAGCTGCGGGCTGCTCACGCCCAGGTCGAAGAGGATGCCCACGATGTCTCCCTCGGTCTCTCGTCGTACGGTCTCGGTGAGATCCCCGAACGCTGCGTGGACCACCCGGGCCCGCTCGCCGAACCGGCCGAGCCGCTCCCGGGCCACCGCCACCGCCGCCGCGTCCCGGTCGATGCCGAGGACCCGGAGGTCGGGGCGGGATCCGAGGAGGAGCCCGGCGTGCCCGGCCCCGCCGACCGTGCAGTCGACGACCGTGCCCGCCGGGACCGGTGCGAGGTGCTCGAGGACCTCCCGTGCCATCACCGGAAGGTGCTCGAACGCCTCGCTCACCGTTTCCTCGCCCCCGCTCGCAACGTTGCGGGACCCGTCGCCCGGTCCGCCACCAGCCCTCCGGACAGCCATGCGTGCCGGACGGTTTTCTCTCCGTCGGCACTCGGCAGAAAGCGGGCGGAGTGGGGCCTTCTCCCGTGCCGCCCGGAGGGCTGGTGGTGGGCCGGACTCCGGTCCCACCTGTCAAAGGTGTCGTGCTGTCTCGCTGGTCTCACCGGTGGTGCAGTGCGCCGGCCCTCGGCGCGTCCGTGTGGTCGATCAGATGATCCCGAGGTCGGCGAGGTCCGGCGACGTCGCCAGGTCCTCGAGTCCGATGGCCTCCTGCTCGCGCCAGCGCGCGAGGTCCCAGATCTCGATGCGCTCGTCGATGCCGACGACGATCACGTCGCGGTCGAGACCGGCGAGCTCGCGCAGGGTCGGCGGGAGGGCGACGCGGCCCTGCCGGTCGACCTCGACGCGGCGCGAGTTGCCGATGAACGCGCGGGCGGCGTTGCGCTGACGGGTGCCGCGGCGGGCGGCCTCCGTGACGCGGGCGCGCACCTGGTCGAAGGTGGCGTCCGGGTAGACGGACACGCAGCGGTCCAGACCGGGTGCGACGTGACACCCGTCGGCGAGGCCGGCGCGGAAGTCGACGGGCATCACGACCCGTCCCTTCGCATCGAGGGAGTGCTGGTAGCTCCCCTCGAACCCCTTGGCCATCGATCCCCGCCTCGTCACTGTCGGCGGGCCCCGACCGGTGGCCCGCTCCTCGCCGCCCCCTCCCCCGTGGTCCCGGCGGACCGGGCGGCGGAGGGATCCGGCGATCCCCACGGCCGAGACCTTACGCACCACTTCTCACCCTTGTCAACCACTCCAACCCACTTTCCCCCACCACGGTCGAGCGGGCCGGTACCCTGCGGCGGTGCGGATGCCCGGGCGCCTGGCGCTCTTCGCGGTCGGCGTGCTCCTCGGCGGCGCGTCGGTGGGCGTGCTCCTGGTGGCCCGCCTCGGCGTGTCGTCCTACGACGTCCTCAACTCGGGCGTGGCCCGGACCGTCGGGGTCCCGGTCGGGACGGCCTCCTGGATCGTGAGCGCCGTCGTGGTCCTGGCCGCCATGGCACTCGGCCGCCGGCCCGGTCCCGGGACCCTCGTCTCGCTGCTCGGGTTCGGGGCGATGATCAACCTCGTCCTCGACCGGGTCGACACGCCGGACGCCCTCGTGGTCCGGATCGCGCTCCTCGCGGGCGCGCTCGTGGGTCTCTGGACCGGGATCGCGCTCATCGTGGTGGCCCGGGTCGGGGCCAACCCGCCCGAGGAGCTCATGCTCGGCCTCGTGGGCCGCGGCCTCTCGGTGCGCGCGGCCCGCTGGGGCATCGAGGCCGTGCTCCTCGTGCTCGGGGTGGCGCTCGGCGGTCAGGTGGGGGTCGGGACCCTCATCATCGCCGCGTGCACCGCACCGGTCCTCGGGTTCGTGCTCCCGCGCCTCGAACGCCGGCTCCACGAGCCGGTCCACGTCGAGGTGTTCCCGGCGCCCTGACCGGCGCGCCCGCCCGGCGGGGGGTCGGAGCTACCCGTCGACGTGGTGACCGCGGCGGCGCGCCTCGTCGCGGCACCAGCGGAGGTACGAGACGACGTCCTCGCCCGTCGGCTCCGCGTCGCGTCCGTACTGCGTCTCGAGCCGGAACGCGAGGTACCCCGCGTCGGGGAGCGGCAGGAACGGTGGCCGTCGCCACCACCCGGCCGGGGCGAGCCGGAACGCCTGTCCGATCGCGGTCGGCCAGAGCGATGGGTGGACGAGGACCGCGGTCACGATCGGACCGGCTCGGTGCGGGGCGACGCCGCTCATGATCCCGACGCCCGCAGCCCGTCGACGAAGTCGTCCCGTTCGCGCTCGAAGGTTGCGACGTGGGCTGCGACCTCGGCGGCGTACGCGTCGACGGCGACGAAGAGTGCGAGCTGTCCGTGGGCGAGCGCGTCGAGGATCTGGCCGTCGTCGCGGCACGCCCAGACGCGGTCCCCGTCGGTCACGATGCGCAGGCCCGTGACGTCCTCCCCGGCGTCGAGCAGGTGCGTGATGGCGCGGCGCACGCGGGCGGGGCTGAGGCCTGCGGCGAGCAGGGCCCCGACGACGCGCAGCGCCACGAGGTCACGGAAGGAGTATCGGGCCGGTGATCCGGCCGGGACGACGAGTCCGGAGCGGGCCCAGTAGGCGACCTGCGACGCGGTCGTGCCGGTCAGGCGCGCGGCCTGCGCCGCCGAGAACGCCATCGATGCCGGTCAGGCGTCGTCGTTCGAGGGCCGACGCAGCCGCCCGGCCATCCCCGAGAGCGGTCCGCTGCGGAGCGAGCCCCCGAGGCTCGCGAGCCCGGCCCGGCCCATCGCCCGGGCGTTGCGCTCGATGACGAGCAGCGAACCGAGCATCACGAGGAACCCGACGACACCGAGCAGGAGCACCTGGGTGAACGTGAGCACGAGCAGCACGAGTCCGGCGATGAACCCGAGCACGGCCCACCGGATGGTGCGAGCGGCGTGGCGGTAGAGGGTGGTCTCCGAGACCTGCTGCACGAGGGCGGGATCGGTCGCGGTGAGGTTCGCCTCGATCTCCCGCAGGATCCGCTGTTCTTCCTCGGAGAGCGGCATCGGCCTCGTCACCTGATCGTCTGCGGCCACCGGCGGCGCCGGCGGCGGTGCGGTCGATGCTACCGGAGCCCCTCGCAGGTCCGGCACGCGACCCTCGGGGAGTCTCCCACGCGGGAGGGGTCCCGCTCAACGGCGCGATCCGGACGCTTCAGCCGCCGAGGCGGAGCGCCGAGCCGCCGGCGGCCGAGGATCGGTAGGCGAGGTCCACGACCCGGTGGGCGGCGAGCGCCACCTCGACGTCCGGGAATCCGGCCTCCTCGGGGAACTCGGCGTCGAGGCCGTCGAGGAAGGCCTTGCTCGGCTCGGCGTACTGCGCGAGCTGCTTGGCGAGCACCTCCGGGATCGTGAACCGCTCCACCCAGTCGGGGGGCGAGCCCAGGATCGTCTCGGTGCCGTCGGAGGTCTCCACGTGCAGCGGGCCGCAGTAGTCGTCCTCGGTCCAGAGCAGGGCGTCCTCGCAGAAGAGCTCGAGGCGGCGCGTCGACGGCCGACTCGTGACCTGGTGCCAGACGCTCACGATGGTGGCGCGGTGGTCCCCGTAGTCGAGGGTGACCGTCGCCGTGTCCTCGATGCCCGGGTACCCGAAGGTCGAGGACACCCGACCGCCCACCGCCCCCGGCGACCCACCGAGCATCCAGTGGAGCAGGTCCACGTCGTGGATCGAGTGCTCGATGAGCGTCCCACCCCCGGCGCGTGCGACGTCGCTGCGCCAGGTCGAGCCGTACATGCCCTGGATCGGGAAATACTGGTCGTCCCGCAGGATGGTCGCCATCGGCCGACCGAAGCGGCCGCTCGCCACGGCCTCGGAGACCGCGCGGAACACCGGTGCGTGCCGCAGCACCAGCCCGACCTGGTGCGGCACCCGCCGGAGATCGACGGCGATCGACTCGCACTCGGCGAGCGTCGGCGCGAGCGGCTTCTCGCAGAACACCGGGATCCCGCGATCCGCCGCGACCCGCACCGCCTCGCGGTGCGCTGCGGTCCACGTGCACACCCAGAGCACGTCGGAGGCGTCCGCGAGTGCGTCGAGATCCTCGAACACGGTCGCGTCGTGGTGGCGCGCCTGCTCCTCGGCCCGAGCCCGATCCACGTCGAGCGTGCCGGTGACGGCCGCGTCGATGAGCCCCGCCCGGGCGAGCTGTCCGAGCGCGAGCGAGTGGACCGTGCCGATGTGCCCGCACCCCACGAGCCCGATGCGCCTCATCCGCGCCCGTCCCCCTCGGCGTCGCGCCGGTCGGCGGGCGCGCCGTCGGCGAGCGGACCGTACTGCGAGCCGGCGCGCCCGGTGCGCAGCCGTCCGCGGTCGGTGTGCGCCGCCGATCCGAGCGCATCGGATCCGAACCGTTCGCGCACCGCGTCCACCGCGAGTTCGAGCGCGCGCCGCTCGGCCCGCACCTCCACCGCGTCCGGCGCCGCGAGGGACAGCTGCTCGACCTCCCCGCCCGCCTCGCGCAGACCCGAGACCGAGACGCCCAGCAGACGGACGCCGACCGCGAGGTCGAGGCCGGCGAGCAGCGTCCGGGCGACCCCGCCGATCTCGGCGGCGAGATCGGTCGCGACCTCGACCGTGTGGGCACGGGTCACCGTGCGGAAGTCCGGGTACCGCACCTTCACCTGCACGGTGCGGCCCACGAGCCCGGCGGCCCGCAGGCGCGTCGCCACCCGGTCGACCATCCGGTGCAGCTCCCGCTCCAGCTCCCCGCGATCGGTCCGATCCACCGAGAAGGTCTCCTCGTGCCCGATCGACTTGACGCTGCGTCCGGGCTCCACCGTGCGGTCGTCGCGGTTCCAGGCCAGCGCGTGGAGGTGACGACCCGCGGCGTCGCCGAGGGTGGCGACGAGCGTCGCCTCCGGGAGCGCCGCGAGGTCCCCGATCGTCACGACGCCGAACCGCTCGAGGCGCTGGTGCGTGGCCGGCCCGACCCCCCACAGGCGCCGCACCGGCAGCGGGTGGAGCACCGCCAGCTCGGTGCCCGGCTCGACGATCCGCACCCCGTCCGGCTTCGCCAGGTCACTCGCGATCTTGGCCAGCATCTTCGTGGTCGCCCCGCCGACCGATGCGGTGAGCCGCACCTCGGAGCGGATCCGATCCCGCAGGTGCGCGGCGATCGTGTCGGGGTCGCCGTGGATCCGGCGCGACCCGGCCACGTCCATGAAGGCCTCGTCGAGGGACAGCGGTTCGACGAGTGGGGTGACCGAGCGCA
This sequence comes from Acidimicrobiia bacterium, assembly GCA_023262065.1. Taxonomy (GTDB): domain Bacteria; phylum Actinomycetota; class Acidimicrobiia; order IMCC26256; family IMCC26256; genus IMCC26256. The sequence goes on from JALRDW010000235.1 coordinate 9,250, forward strand.
TGATCGCCATCACCTCGCGGCTCGCCGCCTCGTACGCATCGAATCGGGGCGGGACGAACACCGCGTCGGGGCAGAGCCGCCGGGCCCGGACCGAGGGCATCGCGGAGTGGACGCCGAAGGCCCGGGCTTCGTAGGACGCGGCGGCGACCACACCCCGATCCGCGGTGCCGCCCACGATCACGGGGCGCCCGCGCAGGGCCGGGTCGTCGCGTTGCTCGACCGAGGCGAAGAACGCGTCGAGGTCGAGGTGGAGGAACGTCGCGTCGTCGCGCACCGCGGGCCCGCCGCTCAGGGGACGCGGACGGCGGTGAGGGAGTCGAGGGACCGTCCCCGCACCTCGTAGCGGAACGCTCGGGGCGCGTCGCCCGACCAGCGCTCGAGGAGCCACTCGGCGAGTGGTTCGCGCACCCATGGGAAGCAGCCCTCGAGGTGCGCGTCGAGGTCCTCGGGCCCGACGTAGGCCGCGTGGTCGACGATGCCGTCCGGGTCGTCGACCGTGAGCGTGCCGTCGACCCCCCGGGCGAGGTGGACCTCGCAGTGCATGACCCAGCCGAGGTCGAGCGAGGTCGCGGTCACCTCGTAGAGCAGTCCACCCCAGGCGGTGACGCGCAGGCCCGTCTCCTCCTCGACCTCCCGGGCGAGACCGTGGAGCACACTCGGGTCCTCCGGGTCGATGACCCCGCCCGGCGTGCTCCAGTCGTGGGAGCCGTTCCGGCGGAGGTTGCGCACCAGCAGCAGGCGATCGCCGTCGACGACGACCGCGCCTGCGACCCGGAACCGGTGCTCCTCCACGAGGCCGAGTGTGGCACGCCCGGCGGGCGCGCGTCGGGCGTGGGATGACGGGTCGGACCCGGCGACGGCTGCGTACACTCCCCCTCGTGGCGACCCCCGAACCCCCCGCCTTCGACACCGGGCCCGGGCCCGGCAAGGGCGCGTTCATCCTGGCCTACGCCCTCACCGTCGCCAGCGGCATCCTCGGTGCGGTCATCGGGTACGGCCTCGTCGAGGTGCAGTCCGAGGGCGACCGCGGCGCGTGGCTCGCGCTCGGGGCACTCGTCGGCGGCGTGGCGGCCGCCGGTGGCGTCGGCGTCGTCGCCGTGCTCACCCTGCGGGCCATGGCGGAGTGGCGCCGACCGCGGCCCTGACCCGGGGCACGTCGTCCCGCCGCCCCTCAGCCGAGTCGCAACCGCCGGAACGCCTCGGCGTGCGCGACCCCGACCTCGAGTCCGACCGCAGCGGCCCGATCCCGCACGACCTCCGGCACCCAGTGCGCCTCGTCCCCGACCTGGCTCACGTGGCAGGCGAGCGCCTCGACCTTCCGGTCGAGGGTCGCCGTGATGTCGACCCAGGTGTCGGGGGCCAGGGTCCCGGAGCACAGCACCTCGTCGACGCGGTGCGCTGTGAGCCCCTCGGCGATCTGCTCGGCGAAGTAGTGCGGGTTCGCCGCGGCCGGTGCCACGGCGTCGAGCGCGAGCAACCCGGTGACCCGGTGGTCCCGGTGGTTGAAGTACCGATCACCGAAGAACCACGCGGTCGGATCCGGACAGAGCACGACCTCGGGCCGCAGCGCGCGCACCTGCCGCACGACGGCGGCGCGCGCCTCCCGGGTGTCCTCGATCTCGCCGTCCGGGTACCCGAGGTGGAGGGTGCCGGCGAGGCCGAGCGCTGCGGTCGCCGCCTCGGTCTCCGCCCGGCGCCGCTCGGCCACCTCGGCCGGCACCGCGTCAGGATCGTCGCTCCCCTTGTCGCCCCGGGTCGTGACGAGCACCCACACCTCGGCCCCGGCGGCGGCCCAGCGGGCCAGCGTGCCCCCCGCCGACACCTCGGGGTCGTCGGGGTGGGCGTACACCGCGAGCGCTCGGCGGGGCACGGCGGTGAACTCGAGCATGACGGTACGGTACCGCTCGGCCCGATCCCTGCGGCGAGAGGTTGCGTGCACCGGTGAACGAGCACCTCGGACACGACCACCGCGACGGCGGCGTCCTCGACCCCGAACGGTTCGAGATCGATGCGGCGACGCCGCGCGGGTTCCACCAGGAGTACGTGCACGAGGGCATCGGTGGCGTGCCGCTCGTGTGCGTCCACGGGTGGCCCGAGACGAAGCGGATCTGGTGGCGGGTCGTCGAGCCGCTCGCTGCGGCCGGGTTCGAGGTCATCGCGCCGGATCTGCGCGGCTTCGGGGACTCGGACCTCGGCCCGGACGGGTTCCACGACGTCCCGGCGCACGCCGCCGACCTGTACGCCCTCGCGCACGACCACCTCGGCCACGACCGCGTCGTGCTCGCAGGCGGTGACCTCGGTGGGCCCGTGATCCAGGAGCTGTCGCTCCGGCACCCGGAGTGGGTCGACCGGATGGTGCTGTTCAACTCGCCGCTCCCCCACCTCAAGGGCCGGATGGACGACCTCGAGACCCGACCCCCCGATGCGGTCCTCGACTACTTCGTCCGACAGGGCACCGACCCGGACGGTCTCGCCGCCGAGCTCGACTCGGCCGCGGCGCGACGCGCGTACATCGCCGAGTTCTACGGGGAACGGCACTGGGCCCACCCGGGCGCGTTCACCGACGAGGAGGTCGCGTTCATGGTCGAGCCGTTCACCCGTGCGACGCACCTGCGAGCCTCGTTCGGGGCGTACGAGGCGACGTTCTCCCCGGCCGCCCGGTCGGACGACTCGATGTTCCGCGGCCGCCGGAACCCGACCCGCACGCTCGTGCTGTTCGGGACGAGCGACCACGTGATCCACCCCGACTTCGACCGGATGGCCGAGCGGGTGTTCCCCGACCACGTCGGGCCGCTACGGCTCGAGCACTGCGGGCACTTCGTGCCGTGGGAGGCCCCGGAGGTCTTCGTGCGCGAGACCGTCGCGTTCTGCGCCGACCTGCTCGCCTGAGCCCGCCGGACCGGTCACGACACGCGGATCGGGCGGACGAGCCCCTCCTGCATCGCGGTGACGACGAGCCGACCGGTCTCGGTGAAGAACTGTCCGGCTGCGAACCCGCGGGCCCCACCGGCCCGCGACGAGTGCTGGTGGTAGAGCAGCCACTCGTCGGCCCGGAAGTCGTCGTGGAACCACATGGCATGGTCGAGGCTGGCGACCTGGTACTTCGCGTCGAGGTACGAGGCGCCGTGCGGCAGCATCGCGGTGTCGAGGAGCGTGAGGTCGGACGCGTACACGACCACGCAGACGTGCAGCAGCGGGTCCTCACCGAGCGCACCGTTCGCGCGGATCCACACGTCCTGCTCGGGCGGACGCGGCGCGGGGTCGAGCCAGCCGGGCAGCATCGTCGGGCGCGAGTCGATCGGCCGGTCCCGCAGGACCCAGTCGCGGAAGTCCGGGCCGAACCGATCGGCGTACGGCGCGAGCTGGGCCTGCATCGTCGGCAGGGACTCGGGCGCGACGACCGAGGGCATGGGGTCCTCATGGGCCGGCCCCTCCTCCCGGGTCTGGAAGGACGCGCTGAGGTTGAAGATCGCCCGACCGTGCTGGATCGCCTTGACCGTGCGGGTCGTGAACGATCGGCCGTCCCGGATGCGGTCGACCTCGTAGATGATCGGCACCGAGGGATCGCCCGGACGCAGGAAGTAGGAGTGGAGCGAGTGCACCGGCCGCCCCGGCTCGACGGTTCGACCCGCCGCGACGAGGGCCTGGCCCGCCACCTGCCCGCCGAACACCCGTTGCTGGTGCTCGTCCGGACTCACACCCCGGAACAGGTTGACCTCGAGCTGCTCGAGGTCGAGGAGGGCGATGAGGTCGTCGAGGGCGCTGGCCACGTCGGCCACGGTAGTCGTCGGCGCGCCGGCCCGACGCGTGACACCGGTCGCGGCGCGAGCGGCCTCAGCCGAAGAACACCTCGGCCTCGGCGTAGCGCTCCGGCGGCACCGTCTTGAGTTCCGCGACGGCGTCGGCGAGCGGCACCCGCACGATGTCGGTACCGCGCAGCGCCACCATCACGCCGAAGTCACCGTCATCGACCGCATCGATCGCGCCGAGCCCGAAGCGGGTCGCGAGCATCCGGTCGTACGCCGTGGGGGTGCCCCCGCGGATCACGTGCCCGAGGATCGTGGCCCGCGTGTCCCAGCCGGTGCGCGCCGCGATCGCGTCGGTCACCAGGTTCCCGATGCCGCCGAGCCGCGCGTGGCCGAAGTCGTCGACCCCGCCGGCCTGGAGGGCGAGCGTGCCCTCCTTCGGCGTCGCACCCTCCGCGACCACGACGATCGAGGAGTGGCGGCCGTCCCCGTGGCGGGCCTCGAGGTGGGCCACCACCTCGTCGATGTCGAAGGGCCGCTCGGGGATGAGCACGACGTTCGCTCCACCGGCCATCCCCGAGTGCAGCGCGATCCACCCGGCGTGGCGGCCCATCACCTCGACCACCATGACCCGATCGTGGCTCTCGGCCGTGGTGTGCAGTCGGTCGATCGCGTCGACCGCGGTCTGCACGGCGGTGTCGAAGCCGAAGGTGACGTCGGTGGCCGACAGGTCGTTGTCGATCGTCTTGGGCACGCCCACCACGGCCACGCCCTCCTCGCCGAGCCGACGCGCCACCCCGAGGGTGTCCTCACCGCCGATCGCGATGAGCGCGTCGATACCGAGGCGGGCGAGGGTGGCCCGCACCTGCGTCGGCCCGTCCTCGGACCGGTAGGGGTTGGTGCGCGAGGACAGCAGGATCGTGCCGCCCCGGGCGAGGATGCCGCGCGTCGTGTCGATCGAGAGCGGGATGGTCTCCCCCTCCATGACCCCGCGCCACCCGTGGAGGAACCCGACGAACTCGTGGCCGTGCTCGGCCTCGCCCTTGCGCACGACGGCCCGGATCACCGCGTTGAGGCCCGGACAGTCGCCACCGCCGGTCAGGATCCCGATGCGCATCGCCGCTCCCTCGTGCCGCCGCCCCGTCGGACCGCCCGTGGTCCGGGTCCCCCATGGTGCCCCATCGGCGCACTCCCTGCCGCCCGGCGCCCGGTCCGGGGCGCTGGGCGCGCATCGGACCCGCCGGTAGCCTCGCCGCATCCGGTCCCGAACGGACCCGACGAGGAGGCTGACGACCGGTGGCGTACGTGCTGAGCATCGATGCGGGGACGACCGGGATCCGCACCTACGCGGTCGACGAGGCCGGGGTGCTGCGCATGAGCGCCTATCGGGAGTTCCCGCAGCACTTCCCCCGTCCCGGGTGGGTCGAGCACGATGCCGACGAGATCTGGGAGGCCGTCGTCGCCACGTTCAACGATGTGGTGGCCAAGGTCGGTCTCCCGATCACGGTGGGTATCACCAATCAACGCGAGACGGTCGTGGCCTGGGACCGGCTCACCGGCCGGCC
>JALRDW010000248.1 GCA_023262065.1 Acidimicrobiia bacterium
CTCCAGGACATCATCGCCATCCTCGGCCTCGACGAGCTCTCCGAGGAGGACAAGGTCACGGTGGCCCGAGCCCGCAAGATCCAGCGGTTCCTCTCGCAGCCGTTCTTCGTCGGTGAGGTGTTCACCGGTCTCCCCGGCATCTTCGTGCCGATCGACGAGACCGTGGAGTCCTTCGAGGCGCTCGCCAACGGTGAGCTCGACGAGGTCCCGGAGCAGGCGTTCTTCAACGTCGGCGGCGTGGAGAGCGTGCTCGCCAAGCAGCGCGACCTCGAGAAGAACAACTGATGGCGATGCGGGTCGAGCTCGTCTCGCCGGAGCGCGTGCTGTTCCAGGGCGACGCCGACATGGTCGTCGCGCGCACGGCGAACGGTGAGATCGCGTTCCTGCCCGGGCACGTCCCGTTCCTCGGAGCCCTCGGCGTCGCGAAGGTGCGCATCATCCAGGGCGAGGGCGAGGTCGTCGCTGCGGTCCACGGCGGTTTCGTCGAGGCCGGACCCGGCGGGGTCACCGTGCTGTCGGATGTGGCTGAGCTCGCCGATCAGGTCGACGTCGTCCGGGCCCGCACGGCGCTCGAGGCAGCGGAGGACCGGCTGCGGACCGACGCGGAGGACGCCGACGCGCGGGCCGCGCTCCAGCGAGCGACGGTCCGCCTCGAGGCCGCAGGGCAGGGCGCGGCACCGGCCGCGCACTGAACCCGGCCCGCGGTCGGCGGGCGTGAGATCCCACGGACACGCATCGCGTGCTCGGACCAGGGCCGCCTCCGGGCGGCCCTCGTCGCGCCCGGCATCGACGGCCCGCGCCCGTCGGCCCCGTACGATGCCCGGCTGTGACCGTGCCCGCGATCGACCCCGGCGACCGTCGCGCGCGTCGGCTCGCGGCCTGGTCGGCCCGCACGACCCGGCCGCTCGACCTGCTCGCCATGGTGTTCCTCGCGGCGCTGTTCCTCCGTTGGCTGCTCGCGGACCGGCCCCGCGATGTCGGGGTGTGGAACCTGTCGCTGTACCTCGGGTACGCGGTCTGGGCGGCGTTCGTCGTCGATTACTTCGTGCGGCTCGCGCTCTCGGTGCCACGGGCGGTGTTCGTGCGCACGCACAAGCTCGATCTCCTCATGGTGCTCGTGCCGTTCCTGCGCATCCTGCGGGTCGTGATCGTCATCGTGCGCTCCATCCGACGCATCCCGACCGAGCGGGTCGCCGCCTCGATGGTCGGGATCGCGGCCGCCGTCGTGACGCTCGGCGCGCTCGTCGTCTGGCGCTACGAGTCGGTGGCTCCGGGTTCGAACATCCGCACCGTCGGACAGGCCTACTGGTGGGCGATCGTCACCACGACGACCGTGGGCTACGGCGACGAGTACCCGATCACCTGGCAGGGCCGCATCGTGGCGTCGGTGATGATGCTCGTGGGCGTCGGTCTCATCGGCACCGTGTCGGCCTCGGTGGCCTCGTGGTTCGTCGGACGCCGGGACGCCGCGACCGACGCACCGGAGGGTGCGGTCGGAGCCGCGGCCTCGGGCGGAACCATCGACGTCCCGGCCCTCGAGGACCGGCTCGATGCGTTGGCCGTCGAGCAGGCCCGGATCCGGGAGCTGCTCGAGCGGCTCGTCCCGGGGGACGAGCGCGCCTAGCGCTCGGTGGGGGAGATGCGGGCGAGCTTCTGCCAGTGGTGCTGGGTGTGGATCTTGCGCACCGTGCCGGTGCGGGACCGCATGACGAGGCTCTCGCTCGTCGCCCCGCCGCCGAAGTAGCGCACGCCCTGGAGGAGGTCGCCATCGGAGATGCCGGACGCGGCGAAGAACACGTCGTCGCCGGACACGAGGTCCTCGGCGGTGAGCACCCGGGTGAGGTCGTAGCCCTGGTCGAGCGCGGCGGTGCGCTCCGCATCGTTCCTGGGCCACAGACGGCCGAGGATCTCGCCGCCGAGGCACTTGAGTGCGCAGGCTGCGATCACGCCCTCGGGCGTGCCGCCGACCCCGAAGAGGATGTCGGAACCGGAGCCGGGCCACGCGACCGAGATGGCGCCGGCCACGTCGCCGTCCGGGATGAGTCGCACCCGGGCCCCCGCCTCGCGGCAGGCCCGGATGATGTCGGCGTGCCGGTCGCGGTCGAGGATGACGGCGGTGACGTCCTCCACCTTCTCACCCTTGGCCTTGGCCACCGCCTCGAGGTTCGCGAGCACCGGGGCGTCGAGGTCGATGACGTCCCGGGCCTCGGGACCGACGGCGATCTTGTCCATGTAGACGCACGGGCCCGGGTCGAACATCGTCCCCCGCTCGGCGAGTGCGATGACCGAGATCGCGTTGTTGCGGCCCAGCGACGTGAGGGTGGTGCCGTCGATCGGGTCGACCGCGATGTCGCAGGCCGGTCCGCCGGAACCGATCTCATCGCCGTTGAACAGCATCGTCGCCTCGTCCTTCTCGCCCTCGCCGATCACCACCACGCCCTCCATGGGCACGGTGTTGAGGACGAGGCGCATGGCGTCGACCGCCGCGCCGTCGGCACCGTTCTTGTCGCCCCGACCCAGCCAGCGGCCGGCCGCCAGCGCGGCGGCCTCGGTGGCCCGGGCGAGGTCCATGGCGAGGTTGCGATCGGGAGCCTGCTGCTGATCCATGGGGCGGCAATCTAGCCGTCGTCGTCCCGGCCGCGGCCGGGCGACTTGACCGGATTCGGGGCCCCCGGCGAGGGTGGCAGCTGCGGCGGATCGGACCGGCGGGACGGAGGCGGACATGGGGCGACTCGAGGGGCGGACGGCGGTCGTGACCGGCGGCGCATCCGGCATCGGTCGCGCCACGGTCGAACGGTTCCTCGCCGAGGGCGCGACGGTGGAGTCCTGGGACCTGCACGTCCACGCCGCACCCGGCGCGACGACCCGGGTCGTCGACGTGACCGACGAGGCCCAGGTCGCGGCGGGCTTCGCTGCGGCCCGGACCGCCCACGGGGGTGTCGACGCGGTGGTGCACGCCGCCGGCATCGCGAGCGGCGGGCCCGTGCATCTGCTCGACGAGGCTGAGTGGGCCCGGGTGATCTCGGTGAACCTCACCGGCACGTTCCTCGTGGACAAGCACGCGGCGGCCCTCATGCTCGAGCAGGCGGCGCGCTTCGGCATCGACGGGGCCCAACGCGGCTCGATCGTGAACCTCGCCTCGGTGGAGGGCCTCATCGGCACCGAGGGTGGGAGCGCCTACAACGCATCGAAGGGTGGCGTCGTCATCCTGACCAAGAACCTCGCGATCGACTACGGGCGGCGGGGGATCCGCGTGAACGCGATCTGCCCCGGCTTCATCGACACTCCGCTGCTCGCCGGGGTGTTCGGGCTGCCGGGGATGGAGGAGGTGTTCGCCGACATCGCCCGGGCCCACCAGTTCGGTCGCCTCGGACGGGCCGAGGAGATCGCCTCGGTCGCGCTCTTCCTCGTCTCCGACGACGCGTCCTTCGTGACGGGCACGGCGATCCCGGTGGATGGTGGCTACATCGCCGGGCACCGGCACGGCGTGTCCGACCTGCTCGGACTCGGCTGAGGTCTCCGGGCCGTCGGCGTGCGAGGATGACCGGGATGCGAGAGCGCGACGCCGACTTCACGACGCACTCCGGCCTCGAGGTGGCGCCGGTCTACGGGCCGCCGGAGGCCGAACGGCCCGGTGCGTTCCCGTACACCCGCGGGCCCTACGCCTCGATGTACCGCTCGAAGGTCTGGACGATGCGGATGTTCGCGGGCTTCGGCACCGCGCCGGACACCAACCGCCGGTTCCACGACCTGCTCGCGGCCGGGGGCACGGGCCTGTCCACCGCCTACGACCTCCCGACGCTCATGGGCCGGGACTCGGACGACCCGCTGAGCCTGGGCGAGGTCGGCAAGTGCGGGGTGGCGATCGACACCCTCGACGACGTCGAGGACCTCTACACGGGGATCGACCTCGGTGCGGTCACCACCTCGATGACGATCAACTGCGCGGCGCCGATCCTGCTCGCCATGTACGTCACCGCGGCGGAGGCGAACGGCACCCCGCGGACCGCGCTCGGCGGCACCCTCCAGAACGACATGTTCAAGGAGTACCAGGCCCAGAAGGAGTACTTCTTCCCGCCGCGTCCGAGCCTGCGCCTCGTCACCGACGTCATCGAGTTCTGCACCAACGAGATGCCCCGGTTCCACCCGGTGTCGGTGTCCGGGTACCACATCCGGGAGGCGGGTTCGACGGCCGTGCAGGAACTCGCGTTCACGCTCGCCAACGGGTTCGCGTACGTGGAGGCGGGCATGGCCCGCGGCCTGCCGGTGGACTCGTTCGCACCCCGCCTGTCGTTCTTCTTCAATGCCCACGTCGACTTCTTCGAGGAGATCGCCAAGTTCCGGGCGGCTCGGCGCATCTGGGCCCACTGGATGCGCGACCGCTACGGCGCGACCGACCCGCGTTCGCTCAAGCTGCGGTTCCACACCCAGACCGCCGGGGTGTCGCTCACGGCCCAGCAGCCCGAGGTCAACCTCGTACGCACCGCGATCGAGGCGCTCGCCGGGGTGCTCGGCGGCACCCAGAGCCTGCACACGAACTCCTTCGACGAGGCGCTCGCGCTGCCCTCGGACCGGGCGGCGCGACTGGCGCTACGGACCCAGCAGGTCATCGCCCACGAGTCCCGGGTGGCGAACGTCGCCGACCCGCTCGGCGGCTCGTGGTACGTCGAGGAGCTCACCGACGAGATCGAGCGGCGGGCCGAGGCCGTGTTCGCCCACCTCGACGAGGTCGGGGAGGGCTCGATCCTCGAGGGCGTGCTGCGCGAGGTCGACTCCGGCTGGTTCATGGGTGAGATCGCGGACAGCGCCTACGAGCTCGAGCGCAAGCTGAACGACGGTCGCCACACCATCATCGGCGTGAACGGGTTCACCGAGGGCAACGAGGAGGGTTCACCCGACCTCCTGCTCATCGGACCGCAGTTCGAGGACAAGCAGCTCGCCCGCCTCGCCGAGGTCAAGCGGGCCCGGGACGCCGTCGCGGTCGCGGCTGCGCTGGGCGGTGTGCGCGCCGCGGCCGCCGACCCGGACGCGAACACGATGCCGGCCATCCTCGGGGCGGTCCGTGCGCACGCGACCGTCGGCGAGATCATGGGCACCCTCGCCGAGGAGTTCGGCCGGTACCGGGAGACGCCCGTCCTGTGATGACCGAGGCCGAACTCGCCGTCGCCCGACGGGTCAAGGGGTTCATGCCCGATGACGAGGGCCTCGCCCTCCACGAGGCGGGCCTGCTCGGCGGCGCGGTGGGTCCGCTGCTCGAGATCGGCTCGTACTGCGGCAAGTCGGCGGTGTACCTCGGCACGGCGGCCCGGGCGCGTTCCACCGTGCTCTACACGATCGACCACCACCGCGGCTCCGAGGAGAACCAGGCCGGGTGGGAGCACCACGATCCCGAGGTCGTCGATCCGGCGACCGGGCGCATGGACACCCTCCCG
>JALRDW010000232.1 GCA_023262065.1 Acidimicrobiia bacterium
CATCCGGCACAAGTCCTTCACCGTTGCGCAGCAGACGATCGACGAGGCCGTGTTCGACCTCGAGACCCTCGATCACGATTTCTTCCTCTTCCGCGACGAGCGGACCGGGGCCGACGCCGTCGTGTGGCGACTCGACGGGCACTACGCCCTCATCGAGTCCGACGGTTCGGCGCCCGCCCCCGACACGGTCGCCGAGGTCGAGGTCCGCGTGATCCCCGTCCCCACGATCTCGGTCGAGGCGGCCGAGGAGCTCCTCGACGGCGAGGACGTGCCCTTCGTGTTCTTCGTCAACGAGGAGACCGGGCGGGGCAACGTCGTCTACTGGCGGTACGACGGGCACTACGGCCTCATCGAACCCGCCGGCTGATCCCGCCCGGCCGCCGCGGCCCGCAGGGTTAGCCTCACGGCGTGTCGACGCCGACCGGGAACGTCCTGCTCATCACGCTCGACCAGTGGCGGGCCGAGTGCCTCGGCGCGCTCGGCCACCCGGCGGTGCGCACGCCGAACCTCGACCGCCTCGTGGCCGAGGGCACGCTCTTCACGCAGCACTTCGCCCAGGCGGTGCCCTGCGGACCGAGTCGGGCCTCGTTGCACACCGGGCTCTACGCCATGACCCACCGCTCGGTCCTCAACGGCACGCCGCTCGACGATCGGTTCACGAACCTCGCCCGCGAGGCCCGTGCGCTCGGTCACGACCCGGTCCTGTTCGGGTACACCGACACCAGCCCGGACCCGCGGGTGCTCGATCCGGGGGATCCCCGGTTGCGGTCGTACGAGGGCGTGCTGCCGGGGTACCGGGCGGTGCTCGACATGCCGGAGCACGCCGAGCCGTGGCGGGCCTGGCTGCGCGGACTCGGGTACGACCTGCCGGACGACGTCGAGGCGCACCGCCCGGTCGACGACACGCCACGCAGCCCGGCGGCGTACCGGGCCGAGCACTCGGAGGCGGCGTTCCTCACCGGGGAGGTGCTGGCGTACCTCGCCGAGGTCGGCGACGCGCCGTGGTTCATCCACGCGACCTACCTCCGCCCGCACCCGCCGTACTGCGCGCCGGAGCCGTACAACACGCTCATCGATCCGGCCGACGTCCCGATGCCCCATGCGCACCCGACCGTCGAGGCCGAGATGGCGGTCAGCCCGATCATCGCCGGGGCCCTCACCATGGACTGGGTGCGCGCCCCCGAGGGCGAGCGGGCGATCCGGGAGCTCCGGGCCACCTACTACGGGATGCTGGCCGAGGTCGACGCGCAGGTCGGTCGACTGCTCGACGCGCTGCGCGAGCGGGCGGACTGGGACCGCACCCTCGTGGTCGTGACCTCGGATCACGGCGACGAACTCGGCGACCACCACCTCACCCAGAAGCTCGGCTTCTACGACGGTTCGTACCGCATCCCGTGCATCGTGCGGGATCCGCGGCCGGAGGCCGATCCGGGCCGGGGGGTCCAGGTCGGCGCGTTCACCGAGAACGTCGACCTGATGCCGACGATCCTCGAGTGGCTCGGCGCCCGGATCCCGGCCCAGTGCTCCGGTCGATCGTTGCTCGGGTTCGTGACCGGCGGGCCGCCGACCGAGTGGCGTGACGCGGTGTTCTTCGAGTGGGACTTCCGGGACCCGGTCGGTCGGACGCCGGAGCGGCTGCTCGGCGTCCCCTTCGACCGCAGCGGCATGGCGGCGATCCGGGACGCCCACGGCAAGTACGTGCACTTCGCGGGGTTGCCGCCGTTGTTCTTCGATCTCGACGAGGATCCCCACGAGATGGTGAACCGGGCCGACGACCCGGCCTACGCGGCGCGGGTGCTCGAGTACGCCCAGGCGATGGTGACCTGGCGGCTCGAGCATGCGGACCGCACCCTCACCGGGCTGTTCGTGTGCCCGATGGGGCTCGTCGACGCCCGCGCGGCCGGCCCCCGGCACTGAACCGGGGCCCCGTCCCGGGCGGGGGGTTCGCTCGGTTCGCGGCCCTCGGGCCTGCGTGACCCACGTCACATCCGGAGCCCTTGAGTTGGCTCGGCCGCATCGCCGGAGACCCGCACGGGACCGCGCCGAGCCGAGTTATCCACAGGGCTGAACGTCCCGAACCGTGCTGGCAGATACTGGAATCCGGCAGGCGGATTGTCGTACGACGTCGTTATGGTCCCCTCGGGCGTGAGCGACCCCCGGCACCCGCCGGGCGGCAGCGAGTGACCCCCTTCCCCGAACCCGGACCTGCTCGACGCGCGTCCGGACCGAGGGGGAGGAGCCGGTGGCGCCGACGGGCGTCGCCCCTGAAGGAGTGACCACCACCATGAACGTCCGCTTCGTTCCGAGCGATGCCGGCGAGGTCCTCGGGGACAGCCCCGAGGTGCTCGACGGTCAGAGCCCCGAGCAGGCGATCGAGTCCCGACTCGATCACCCGCATGAGGTGCGGCCGATCGCCGCTGCTCCCACTTCCCCCCGTTCCACATCGGCGCCCGCCCCGCGGCGCGGCGCCCGCCGGTCGATCGCCAGCCGCCTCGGCGGCCTGCGGGTCCCGGCCCCCCGCCGCCGGGGTGCGTCGGCGGTCGCAGTCTCGGGGCTGCTCCTGGCCGGCCTCCTCGGCACGGCGACGGCCGCAGCCCTCATGGCACCCCGCAGCGAGCGGGTGCTCCCCCCGTCGGCCTTCCGCGGCGACCGTCTCACGCGGGCCGAGGCCGCAGCCCGGGCCTGGCGCGACGCCGAGATCGCCCGCGCCGTGATCGACGCCGCCGCCGCACGTCTGGACGCCGAGCAGGCCGCCTGGGAGCGCGCCCGGGCCGAGGCCGCGCTCATCGCGACCGCCGGCCGGACCGGCGTCGACTGGGATGGCATCGCCGAGTGCGAGACCGGCGGGAACTGGAGGATGCAGGGCCCGCGCTTCTCGGGCGGCGTCGGGTTCTACAACGGCACCTGGAACGCGTTCGGCGGTCGGCAGTTCGCGCCGAACGCAGGCATGGCCACCCGTGAGCAGCAGATCGTCGTCGCCGAGCGGGTGCACGACGAGTTCGGCCTGTCCGGCTGGGGTTGCAAGGCCTACGGCTGACCGCGCGTCGGTACCGAGCGGTGACGCAGGGGCGTCCGGCACCGGCCGGGCGCCCCTCGTCGTGACCGGCCGCTTCGTCCACCCGTGGGCCGCACCCGTACCGTGCCCGACATGACGACGGCCCCGGACTTCGAACTCGGCGCGTTCAGCGACGTCGGGCCGTGGTCGGTCGACCCGGGCGCGATGCCGTGGCTCGAGCAGGTGGGGCACCTGCGGGCCGAGGTCCGCCGCGAGATCCCCCGGGCGCTCGCCCGCCCCCGCGTCCCGCCGGTCGGCCGCCTGCTCAGGATCGTCGGGTCGATCGGTGCGGTCCTCCTCCGCTGGTACCTGCGCGACCGGCGCAGCGCGCGGTCACGCGCCGCGCTCTCCGAGGGCCTGCGGCGAGCGTTCGAGCGACTCGGCTCGACGTTCATCAAGCTCGGGCAGATCATCTCCGGCGGCGAGGGGCTGTTCCCCGAGGAACTCGTCGCCCAGTTCCGCCTCCTGCGGGATCGGGTCGCCCCCGAGACCTTCGACGACGTGCGCGCGGTCATCGAGGCCGACCTCGGTCGGCCGCTCTCCGCTGTGTTCGCCCACTTCGAGGAGACCCCGCTCGCCGCGGCGTCGATCGCGCAGGTGCACGCGGCCCGCCTCCACTCGGGCGAGGAGGTGGTGGTGAAGGTGCAGCGCCCCCGGGTCGCCGCCCTCGTGCGCGAGGACATCACCACGTTGTCCTGGCTCGCCCCGTTCTTCGTCGGCCGGATCCCGGTCGCGGCGCTCGCGAACCCCCCGGCGCTCGTCGAGCTGTTCGCCGAGACGATCCTCGAGGAGCTCGACTTCCGCCTCGAGGCCTCGAACATGCTCGACATCGCAGCGGTGCTCGCGCGGACCGATCAGCGGGCGATCATCGTGCCCCGACCGCACCCGACGCTCGTCACCCGGCGGGTCATGGTCATGGAGCGGCTCTCCGGCTTCTCCTTCGACGACGTGGAGGGCATGCGCGCTGCGGGTATCGACACTGCGGCGCTGCTGCGGGCCGGTCTCATCTCGTTCCTCGAGGGCGCGCTCCTCTACGGCGTGTTCCACGGCGATCTCCACGGGGGCAACCTGTTCGTGCTCCCGGACGGCCGGACCGCGTTGCTCGACTTCGGCATCACCGGTCGCCTCGACGATTCCCAGCGCCTCGCCTTCCTGCGGCTCCTGCTCGGCGGGGCCGGGGGCGACGTCCGCAGTCAGCTCGAGGCACTCCGGGACCTGGGCGCGTTCCCGCCGGACACCGACATCGATGCGGTGATCGAGGACCTCGAACTCGAGGGTCCCGTCAAGGACCCGACGAAGATGTCGGCCGACGAACTCACCTCGGAACTGCGGGACCTGACCAAGAAGTTGCTCGGGTACGGTGCGCGGGCACCGAAGCAGCTCATGCTGTTCGTCAAGAACATGGTGTTCCTCGACGGGGCCACGGTCACGCTCGCCCCCGACCTCGACATCCTCGCCGAGATCATGCACGTGTTCATGTACTTCCAGGAGCACCATGGCGCTCGCCTGGCCGCCGAGCTCGGTCTCGACCCGGAGCATCGGTTCGAGATCGACATGGGCTCGGTCCGCGGCGCGATGGGGATCGCCGATGAGATCGACACGCTGACCTACGCCGACGTGAAGGCCCGTCGCGATCTCATCGCGCAGCGCATGCAGGGGCGAAAGCGGCGTCAGTCCGCGTAGCGCAGACCCGGCTCCAGCGCGGCGCGGATGTGGGCCGGCGCGGAGCGCGTCGAACCGCCGACGAACGGTGGGGCGGGGTCGTACTCGATGCCGAGCTGCACCATCTGGGCGAGGTCGTCCCCGGCGATGCGTGCGGCGAGGGCGAGGGCCATGTCGATGCCGGCGGACACGCCGGCCGCGGTCCAGTACTTCTCCGACTCCACGTACCGTTCCTCGACCGGGATCGCACCGAGGCGTGCGAGCACGTGCAGTGCCCCCCAGTGGGTGGTGGCCCGACGGCCGGTGAGCAGGCCGGCCTGCGCGAGCACGAGCGAACCGGTGCAGACCGAGGTGGTCCAGGTGGTGGTGGCGTCGATCGCGCGCACCCATTCGACGGTGGTACCGATCTCCCGGGCCCGGGTCTCGCCCGGCCCGCCCGGCACGAGCAGGAGGTCCGTGCGGTCGACCTCGTCGAGTGCGGTCGTCACCTCGACCCCGAGCGACCCGACGTCGGTGCGCACGACGCCGCGCTCGCTCGCCACGAAGCTGACCGTGGCCCCGGGGATCCGGCTGAGCACCTCGTACGGGCCGATCGCGTCGAGGGCGGTGAACCGGTCGTAGAGCAGGATGGTGATGTCCATACCGGGCGACGCTAGCGACCGTTGGCCTGCGGTCCCGGCCCCCTACGATGCGGCTCGTGACCGTCGTCGCTTCGATCCCGAGTCCCGCTCGCGGGGTGATCGAGATCGGCCCGCTCCCGCTGCACCTCTACGGGCTCATCATCGCGGTGGGCGTGCTCGTCGCGGCCTGGCTCGCGGAACGGCGTTGGGTCCGGAGGGGTCACGACGGCGACGCCTTCTCGAGCCTCGTGCTCTGGATGGTGCTCGGAGGTGTTGTCGGTGCGCGCCTCTACCACGTGATCACCGACGTCCAGCTGTTCCGCGGCCGGTGGCTCGACGCGTTCAAGATCTGGGAGGGCGGCCTCGGCATCTGGGGCGCGGTGATGGGTGGCGGGATCGTGGCGATCGTGCTCGCGCGGCGGCGACACCTCGACGTCGGCGACCTCATCGACTCGATCGCACCTGCCCTCGTGCTGGCCCAGGCGATCGGCCGCTGGGGCAACTGGGCGAACCAGGAACTCTTCGGTCGTCCGAGCACGCTGCCGTGGGCGGTCGAGATCGACCCGGCGAACCGGCCGCCCGAGTACGCGGCGTACTCGACCTTCCAACCGACGTTCCTGTACGAATCCCTGTGGTGCCTCGCGATCTTCGCGACGCTGCTCGTGGTCGAACGACGGGTCCGGCTCATGAAGGGCCAGTTGTTCGCGCTGTACGTGATGCTCTACACGGCGGGTCGGTTCGTGCTCGAGAACATGAGGACGGATCCCGCGAACCGGTTCGGACCGCTCCGCCTCAACGCCTGGGTGGCGCTGGTCTGCTTCGTCGTCGCCGTACTCGGATTCGTCTGGGCGCGGCGCCGCGGGATCCCGGCCGTGCCCGATGCGGGGCGCTCCGGCGACCCGGGGGTCGGGACGACCGAACCGTAGACTCGGCGCGCACCCCCGACCAGGAGCTCCCCCTGTGACGACCCTCACCACCACGGCCGCCGCGCGCGCGGTCGCCGCGTCGAAGATCTACGGGACCGGCGACGCCGAGGTCCGCGCGCTCGACGCCATCGACGTCGAGTTCGCCGCCGGCGCCTTCACCGCGATCATGGGACCGTCCGGATCCGGCAAGTCGACCCTGCTCCACGTGCTCGCCGGTCTCGACACGGTGACGAGCGGGCAGGTGTTCATCGGCGACGTGGACCTCAGCACGCTGAATGAGAAGCAGTTGACCATCGTGCGGCGCGAACGTCTCGGGTTCGTGTTCCAGGCGTTCAACCTCGTCCCGACGCTCGACGCGCTCGAGAACATGACCCTGCCGCTTGCGCTCGCCGGGGTGAAGCCCGACCCCGAGTGGCTCGACACCGTCGTGCGCACCGTCGGTCTCTCGGACCGGCTCCGGAACCGCCCGAACCAGCTCTCGGGCGGCCAGCAGCAGCGGGTGGCGGTCGCCCGGGCGCTGCTCGCCCGGCCCGAGATCGTGTTCGCCGACGAACCGACCGGCAACCTCGATTCACGCAGCGGCACCGAGGTGCTGTCGTTCATGCGGCGCGCGGTCGACGACCACGGCCAGACCATCATCATGGTCACGCATGACGCGAGCGCTGCGGCCTATGCGGACCGGGTGGTCTTCCTCGCCGACGGCCGCATCATCGACGAGCTCGTCGACCCGACCGCGGCCGCGGTGTTCGACCGCATGAAGACCCTGGGGGACTGACCGCCCCATGTGGAAGGTCACGCTCAAGGGCCTGCTGGGCCACAAGGTCCGCTTCGCGCTCACCGCGATCGCGGTGACGCTCGGTGTGGCCTTCATGGCCGGCACGCTGGTGCTCACCGACACGATCAAGGTCATCTTCGACGACCTCGTCACCTCGGTGACGCGGGACACCGACGCCTACGTGCGCTCGCGTGACGTGATCGACACGGCGTTCGGTGAGCAACGGGACCGGGTGGACGCATCGGTGCTCGGGCGGGTGCGGGAGATCCAGGGCGTCCGGGAGGCCGACGGCGTCCTCCAGTTCTACGCGCAGATCGTCGGTGCGGACGGCAAGACGATCGGCAATCCGATGGGCGGGGCGCCCACCCTCGGCCTCATCTGGAATCCCGGATCGCTGACGGCCTGGCGACTCGTCGACGGACGTGGGCCCACCGAGAACGACGAGGTGGTGATCGATCGCGCGAGCGCCAAGGCCGGCAAGGTGGAGGTCGGGGACACCGTCTCGATCCTCTCCCAGCAGGCCCCCGCGACGTTCCGAGTGTCGGGGATCGCGACCTTCGGCAATGCGGACTCGGCGGCCGGCGCGACCGCGGCGCTGTTCACGACGCCGACCGCGCAGTTCCTCAGCGGGGCGGTCGGGCGGTTCGACGGCATCCAGGTCGCAGGGGAGGACGGCATCTCGCAACGTGAGCTCGTGGCGCGCATCACCGCGGGGCTCGCCGATCCCGCGGTGCAGGTCATCACCGGCGAACGCCTCACCAAGGAGAACCAGGACGCGTTCGCCCAACAGCTGCAGTTCTTCAACGTGGCGCTGCTCGCGTTCGCGCTCATCGCGCTCTTCGTCGGGTCGTTCATCATCTTCAACACCTTCTCGATCATCGTGGCCCAGCGCACGCGTGAGATCGGGCTGCTCCGGGCCATGGGTGCGAGCCGGCGCCAGATCACGCTCTCGGTACTCGCCGAGGCCGTCGCCGTGGGCTTCCTGGCCTCGCTCGCCGGGCTGCTCGCCGGGGTGGGCCTGGCGGTCGGGCTCAAGGCCCTGCTCGGCGCGGTCGGCATCGACATCCCGAACGGGGCCACCCAGATCCTGCCCCGCACGGTGATCGTGGGCCTCGGCCTCGGGACCGGGATCACCGTCATCTCGGCGCTGCTCCCGGCCCGCCGTGCCGCGCGGATCGCACCGATCGAGGCGCTGCGGGCCGCGACGACGAGCACGACGAAGCGTCTCGTGGTCCGAGCGATCATGGGCGTGCTCATCACCGGTGCCGGGGTGCTCGCGCTGCTGTTCGGCCTGTTCGGTGGTGGCGGCGTCGAGGCCGTGGGGTTCGGCGCGTTCCTCATCTTCCTCGGCGTCGCCGTGCTGCTCCCGGTGATCGCGCGCCCGGTCACCCGGCTCATCGCGTGGCCCCTCCCGCGGCTCCGGGGGACGGTCGGGACCCTCGCTCGCGAGAACGCAGCCCGGAACCCCCGCCGCACCGCGTCGACCGCGGCGGCGCTCATGATCGGCGTCGCGCTCGTCGGGTTCATCACGATCTTCGCGTCCTCGATCAAGGCGTCGTTCGCGTCCTCGATCGACCAGGCCTTCCGCTCCGACTACGTGATCCGGACCAAGGGCCAGGGTCCGCCCGGGCTCGGCGGGTTCAGCCCCGCGCTGGCCCGCGAGGTCGCCGAGGTGCCCGGGGTCGAGGCGGCGAGCGGTATCCGCTTCGCCGGGGCCGACATCGAGGGGCGCGCGACCTTCCTGGGCGCGGCGGACCCGGCGACCGCGACCACCTTGTTCGACATCGAGCCGCGCCGCGGCGATCTCGCCGGGCTCGGCCCGACCCAGATCGCGGTCTCGACCGAGAAGATGCGTGACGAGGGGTGGCGGCTGGGGCAGAGCCTCGCCATCCGGTTCCCGAGGGGACCGGCGAACCTCACGATCGCTGCGACCTACGGAGCGGGTCAACGGGCCGGCCTGTTCGACTTCCTCATCTCGACCGAGGCCTACGACCTGCACTACACGGAACGGCTCGACAGCCAGGTCTTCATCAAGCTCGAGCCGGATGCGGACCGCCGGGTGGTGACGGTACGGATCCAGCGCGTGCTGCGCGACTATCCGAACGCCGAGCTCCAGGACCAGGAGGAGTTCAAGGCCTCCCAGACCCAGCAGGTCGACCAGGTCCTCAACCTCATCTACGCGCTGCTCGCGCTGGCGGTGATCATCGCCCTCATCGGCATCGCGAACACGTTGGGGCTCTCGATCATCGAACGCACCAGCGAACTCGGCCTCCTCCGGGCGGTCGGGATGACGAGACGGCAACTGCGTTCGGTCATCCGCTGGGAGGCGGTGATCATCGCCCTGCTCGGCACGCTGCTCGGCATGGTGATCGCCGGGTTCCTGGGCTGGTCGCTCGTGCACTCGCTGGCCGATCAGGGCCTGTCGACCTTCCGGGCCCCGGCGCGCGAACTCGTGGTCATCATGGTGTTCGCCGCGTTTGCCGGGGTGATCGCAGCGATCTGGCCCGCTCGGCGCGCGGCGAAGATCGACATCCTCGACGCGATCTCGTACGAGTAGCGCCCCGGGTCAGCGCCCGTCCTGCAGGCGGGCGTCCTTCTCCTTGACCATGGCGGCCAGCCCGTCCTGGTACATCTCCATGCGACGCTGCAGATCGAGGTCGTGGGAGCCGAGGATGCGGACGGCGAGCAGTCCGGCGTTGCGGGCGTTGCCGACGGCGACGGTCGCGACCGGGATGCCCGCGGGCATCTGCACGATCGACAGGAGGGAGTCGAGTCCGTCGAGCTGGGCCAGCGGCACCGGCACACCGATGACGGGCAGCGGCGTCATGGATGCGGTCATGCCCGGGAGGTGGGCCGCGCCGCCGGCCCCGGCGATGATGACCCGCAGACCCCGGTCGGCCGCCTGCTTCGCGTAGTCCCACATGACGTCGGGCGTCCGGTGGGCGGAGACGATCCGGACCTCGTGGGCGATGCCGAACTCCTCGAGGATGTCGATCGCGCCCTGCATGACGCCCAGGTCCGAGTCGCTCCCCATGATGATGCCGACGAGCGGCTGTGCCCCGGTCACGGGTCAGAGGTTACCGTCTCGTGTCCGAGCCCCCGTCGGGTCGGCCGATCCAGGAGCGAACCGATGCTGCGCACCCGTCTCACCGAGATCCTCGACGTCGAGCACCCCGTGATGCTCGCAGGCATGGGCGGGGTCTCGTACCACCGCCTCGTCGCCGCGGTCTCGGAGGCCGGGGGCTATGGCTGCTTCGGCGCGTCGACGCTGCCGGCCGAGGAGTTGCGGGCCGAGATGCGCGCGGCGCGCGCCCTCACCGCCAAGCCGTTCGGAGTGGATCTGCTCACCGCCCTGCCGCAGCGGCTCATGGAGGACGTCGCCCTCCTCATCGACGAGGGTGCGACGGTGTTCGCGGCGGGCCTCGGCATCCCGCACGACGTCATCCAGATGTGCCACGAGCGCAACGTGCTCGTCCTCTCCATGTGCGGCAAGGTGCGGCACGCGATCGCGGCGGTCGAGGCGGGGTGCGACATCGTCGTCGCGCAGGGCACCGAGGCCGGGGGCCACACGGGCCAGATCGCGACCCTGCCGCTCGTCGCCCAGATCGTCGCCGCGGTGGGGGATCGGGTGCCGGTCGTCGCCGCGGGGGGCATCAGCGACGGACGTGGCCTCGCGGCGGCGCTCGCGCTCGGGGCGGACGGGGTGTGGGTCGGCACGCGCTTCATCGCGACGCCCGAGGCCAACACCGGGGTCGGGTTCAAGGACGCGCTGCTGCGCTCCCGCGAGGACGACACCGTGATCTCGAAGGCGTTCAGCGGCAAGCCGATGCGCGTGGTGCGCAACGAGGTCGCCAACCACTTCGCCGAGCACCCCGAGGAGCTCAAGCCGTTCCCGGACCAGTTGCTCGCCGCGATCGAGGGCGGGTACCTCCACCTCGGAGCGAACGAGGACACCCCGGGGGTGGATCCGAACCGTGAGTGCTTCCCGGCCGGTCAGGCGGTCGGCGGGATCGACGCGCTCGTCCCGGCCGGCGAACTGGTGGTCCGGATGGTCGACGAGGCCGAGGCCGCACTGCGGGGCGCCGCAGCGACCATCGTCTGAGTCGTCACCCACCGGTCGGTGGCGACGGTGGGGCGCGGGGCTAGCGGCCCTGCTCCATCTTGGCGGTCTCGATGGCGAGATCGGATTCGTACATCATCCGCACGAGTTCCTCGAAGGTGACCTTCGGGGTCCAGCCCAGTTTCGCCTTGGCCTTCGAGGCGTCGCCCATGAGGAGGTCGACCTCGGCCGGTCGGTCGAAGCGGGTGTCGTGCTTCACGAACGGCTCCCAGGAGTCGTAGCCGGCGATGCGGAACGCGACGTCGAGGAACTCGCGGATCGTGTGGGTCTCACCGGTCGCGATGACGTAGTCGTCGGGCACGTCCTGCTGCAGCATCATCCACATGGCCTCGACGTAGTCGCCGGCGTAGCCCCAGTCGCGAGCGGCATCGAGGTTGCCGAGGCTGATCTCGTCCTGCAGGCCCAACTTGATGCGGGCGAGGGAGTTCGTGATCTTGCGGGTGACGAACTCGAGACCGCGACGCGGACCCTCGTGGTTGAACAGGATGCCGCTGCTCGCGTGGATGCCGTAGGCCTCGCGGTAGTTGAGCGTCGTGTAGTGGCCGAACACCTTGGCGACGCCGTAGGGCGAGCGCGGGTGGAACGGCGTCGTCTCGCTCTGCGGGGTCTCGCGCACCTTGCCGAACATCTCGGAGGAGGACGCCTGGTAGAAGCGGATCGGGTTGTTGTCGGTGCCGCCGACGATCCGCACCGCCTCGATCATGCGGAGCACCCCGAGCCCGGTGATCTCGGCGGTGAGCTCGGCCTGCTTGAACGACAGCTGCACGAACGAGATCGCGCCGAGGTTGTAGACCTCGTCGGGCTGGACCTGCTCGACCGCGGCGATGAGCGAGGAGAGGTCGCGGAGGTCGCCGTCGACGAGTTCGAGGGCCGGGTTCTCGTCGAGGATCATCTCGGCCTTCGGGTTGGCCTGGCCCCGGATCAGCCCGAACACCTGGTAGCCCTTCGCGGTCAGGAGATCGGCGAGGTGGCGGCCGTCCTGACCGGTGATGCCGGTGACGAGTGCGCGCTTCATGCTGGGAGGACTCCTCGGACTGCCTCGAAGGTGGCGCCGCAGGCTACACCGGCGCGTGGGGCCCTCCGACCGTGCCTCAGGGCGTCCGTCGGCCCCAGTCCGGGTCGAGTTGCACGAGGAACTCGGCGCACCGCTGCTCCTCGTCGCGTTCGCCGATCGCTGCGGCGCTGCGGCGCAGTCCATCGAGCGCGCGCAGGAAACCCCGGTTGGTCGGCTCGCGCCAACGCACCCACCCGGAGCCGCGCCAGCCGGACTGGCGCAGCCGGTCGAGGCCTCGGTGGTACCCGACCCGGTAGCACGCGTACGCCTCGACATCGTCCCGGGCGAGGTCACCGAGCGTGGCCCAGGCCTCGAGGTTCCGCGGCCACTGCGCGACCACATCGGCCACGAGGTCACGGCGGTGCGCGGGCGGTGCGGCGAGCGCGTGCTCGAGGGCCCGGGTCGCGTCGGCCGGTTCGGGCTCGAGCACCGTCTCGGGCGGACCCTGCGGGTTGAAGGCGATCGGTCGGTCGTTCACCGCGACCACGCTACGCCCCCGGGCCTCGCGGGGCGGACCGGTACCATCCCCTCATGACCGAAGCCGCGGGTGACGACGCGCCGAGCACCGCCACCGAGGCGGCGCACCCGCACGTGCGCCCGACCCGCCTCGTGCTCGTCCGCCACGCGGTCACCGCGCAGACCGGCCCGCTCCTCTCGGGTCGCAAGCCGGGGATCGACCTCTCCGACGAGGGCCGTCGACAGGCCGAGGCCACGGCGGAGCGCCTCGCCCCGCCGGTGCGGGTCGACGCGATCTACGCGAGCCCGATCGAGCGCACCCAGCAGACCGCGGCCGCGATCGCAGCCCGCCACGACCTCCCGGTGGTCACCCTCGACGGCGTCATCGAGGCCGAGTACGGGGACTGGACGGGCGGGGCGATCGCGGAGCTCGCGAAGACCGACCTGTGGAAGGTCGTGCAGGCGGCCCCGTCGCGGGCCCGGTTCCCGAACGGCGAGAGCATCGCCGAGATGCAGGCCCGCATGGTCGCCGCCCTCGACGGCGTCATCTCTGCCCACCCGGGCGAGCACGTCGTCGTCGTGTCCCACGCCGACCCGATCAAGGCCGCCATCGCGCACTACACGGGGATGCACCTCGACCTGTTCCAGCGGGTCGTCGTGTCGCCGGCCTCGGTCACCGTGTTCGAGATCGGCACCTTCGGGGCCGCCCTCGTGAAGGCGAACGAGACCGGATCCCTCGGCGAGCTCGTCCCCCCCGCCCCGGAGGCCGGTGGCTGATGGGCGGCATCATCGAGTTCGAGGATCCGGAGTGGCTGGCCGCCGGCGCGGTCGGTGAACCGGGGCAGCGGACCTTCCTCGTCCAGGCGCAGACCGAGGATGGCGACCGCATCACCGTCCTCGTCGAGAAGCAGCAGGTCGCGACGCTCGCCGACGAGCTGCAGGGCTTCCTCGCCCGCCTCGCCACCGAGGTGCCGCCCCAGCCCGACGAGATGCTGGTACCGAGTCGCCCGGCCGTCGTGACCGAGGACGTGCCCGCGTTCCGGGCCTTCTCCATGGCGATCGGCTGGCTGGCGGATCGTCGTCGGATCCTCATCGAGCTGCACGAGAATCCACCCCTCGAGCTGGGGGAGGAGCAGGTCCTCGACCCCGAGGGTCACGTGCTGCGCATCTTCGCGACCCGCGGCGCGGTGCGAGCGATGGCCGAGGCCGCGATCATCGCGGTCGGGCAGGGCCGACCGCCGTGTCCGCTCTGCGAGTTCCCGATGGACCCCGACGGTCACATCTGTCCGCGGTGGAACTGAGCCCCGAGATCCGCGACGAGGTCGTCCGTGGTGGCGAGCTCGAGGTGCTCGGTCGTATGGCGTGGTCGTCGAACGCGACCCTCCTCGTCAACGCGTCGCTGGACGGGACCGAGGTGCGGGCGATCTACAAGCCGATCGAGGGGGAGCGTCCGTTGTGGGACTTCCCCGACGGCACGCTGGCCGGGCGGGAGGTCGCGGCCCATGAGCTCTCGGCGTTCCTCGGCTGGGACATCGTGCCGTACACCGTGCTGCGGGAGGGACCGTTCGGCCCCGGCATGGTGCAGCGCTTCGTGGATCACGACCCCGACGACCACTACTTCACGTTGCTCGAACGGCACCTCGACGACTTCCGCGCCTTCGCCGTCTTCGACATCCTCGCGAACAACACCGACCGGAAGGGTGGTCACTGCCTCGAGGAACTCGGGACGGGCCACGTGTACGGCATCGACCACGGTCTGACCTTCCACGCGCACCCCAAGTTGCGCACCGTGATCTGGGACTTCGGGGGTGAGGCGATCGACGACGCCCTGCTGACCGGGGTCGACCGCGTCGCCGCCGACCTCAGCGCGGTCGGACCACTCGCTGAGGCGCTCGCACCGCTCATCGCGCCCCACGAGGTGCGGGCGCTGGGCGACCGGGCCCGGGCCCTGCTCGAGACCCGCCACCTGCCGATCGCGGACGAGGG
The DNA here is from genome assembly GCA_023262065.1 of Acidimicrobiia bacterium. Lineage (GTDB taxonomy): Bacteria > Actinomycetota > Acidimicrobiia > IMCC26256 > IMCC26256 > IMCC26256. Next base: position 14,655 of record JALRDW010000232.1, read on the forward strand.
CTACCACTCGGTGCCCTGGCCGTTGGTCTGAGCGGCGGGTCAGTCTCCGAGCAGCGCCGCCACCACGGCGACCGGATCGCGGAGGAACTGCGAGCGCGGGAGCACCACCGTCGCGCCGGCGCGGGCGGCCTCGTCGAGGGCGTCGGTGTCGACGTGGGACCCGAACGCCACGATGCGCGCGTGCGGAGCCGCGTCCACGATGGCCGGGATCGCGGCAGCGTGCCGGGCGAGGTCGACGAGCACGACGCTCGCACCGGCGCACGCCGTGGGCTCCCGGGTGAACGCGATGCCGTCGATCGCACCGAGTCGGGATCGGTCCATGAGGTCGTCCACGAGGCCGACCACGCGTCCCGCCGGCCGGGCGCTCACCAGCCCGCCTCGGCGTCGTCGCGCTGCTCGGTGCTGACCGAGGCGCGCCCGGTGACGAGGTCGGCCGCGAACACGGCCACCATCGCGGGCACGATGAACCCGACGCGCCCGGTCGTCTCGGCCACGAACGCGATGCCGGCGAGTGGGACCCGGTACCCGGCGGCGAGGAAGGCGGCCGCACCGACGACCGTGTCGAGCGGATCCCCGGCCCGACCGGCCACGCCCGAGGCGAACCGACCCGTGAGCGCACCGAGTGAGACGAGCGGGATCGACAACCCGCCGACACCACCGCCCCCGAGCGCCGCGGTGGTGGCGACCATGCGCAGCACGAGGACGCCGAGGACCAGGCCGGCGGCGTGCGTCGGGTCGATCGCCCACCGGGTCGCGGTGTACCCCGGACCGAGGACGAGGGCGACGTCGGCGGTGCGTGCGGCGATGACGATGACCCCGCCGATCGCCGCGCCGGCGATCGGCAGGCGGAGGGTCGCGGGGACCCGCCGGACCACCGTCTTCGCCAGCACGACGAGGCGGGCGAATCCGTGGGCCACGGCGCCGACCAGGATGCCGATCGCGAGCGCGGCGAGCAGGTCCCGCCCGTCGAGCGCGACGTGGCCGCGCACCGGGAACAGCGGGCGCCGACCGACGATGAGGATCGCCGCGACGTACCCGGCGACCGAACCGGCGAGGATCGGTGCGACGTGGCGGCGGCTCAGACGACCGCGGAACGGCACCTCGAGCGCGAACACCGCACCCGTCACGGGGGTCTGGAAGATCGCGGCGACGCCGGCCGCGGCGCCGGCGATCATGAGCATCTTGGCGTCCTCGGTGCGCAGGCGACGCCCGAACCGGCGCTCGGTGATGGTGCCGATCGCGCCCCCGACGTAGACCGCGACGCCCTCGAGCCCGAGCGCCCCGCCGAGTCCGATCGTCGTCATCGAGGCGAGGAGCCGACCCGGCACGGGCCGCAGGTCCATGGGCTCCGGGTCGTGCACGTTGCGGATGTACTCGTCGGCGATCGTCGGCGAGGCCGATCGGGCGAGGAACCGGAGACTCGCCCACGCGAGGACGAGGCCGATGAACGGGCACACGGCGAGCAGCCAGAGCGGGGCCTCGCCCACTCGGCGCAGCACCGTGAGGATGACGAGACGCTGGGTCCCGACCATGAGGGCGCCGGTCGCCCCGCCGACGACGAGCGCGCCGAGGATCGGTGCGAGGTGGGGACGACGCTGGTGCGCCCAGGGCGACGGGGCACCCGGCGCGTCGTGCGTCCTAGGCACCGATGAGGCGAGGGGCGGCGACCGCGGTCTCCGGCCACCGCTTGCGGGACCGCTTCGCGAGTTTGTGCATGAGTTCGATCGCACCCGGGTCGTCGTCGCCGGGGCGCACCTCGATCATGCCCTTCGCCAACAGCGCGCCCATGATCTCGCGCCCGAGGTCGGTGCGGACGACCGTGAGCGTCCAATCGTTGAACGCCCCGATGCCGCCGGTCGAGATGTCGGCGTGCTCGGCGGCGAAGTCGGGGCAGTGGTTGCAGCCCTCGCGGGTCCAGCCGTGGCACTCCTTGAGCGGGATCTCGTGGTAGTCGCCGTTCTTCATCCAGATCTGGAACACGCCCTTGATGTTCATCTTGCGCATCTCGGACTTCTTGAGGCCGTACTTCGCCTCGAAGAGCTCCTCGAAGATCGCGTCGTCGAAGGTCTTCGAGCAGAGGAGCCCGATGCTCAGCGTGATGCGGCGCGCCACCTTGCCGGCCTTGCGGGCCTTCATGATGCCCGGGATCGAGGACTGGCAGCCCATGCCGACGAGCGCGATGTTCTCGGCTCCGCCCTCGACCGCCTCGTCGTAGGCGAGGGTGTTCGAGGAGTAGGTGTAGCGGCTGCCGGCCGAGGCGATGATGTCCTCGCGGTTGCGGGCGACACCGGGCTTCGCCTTCCAGGTGGTGCCGTCGCCCTCGAGGTAGGACACGAGCGCGGCGTCGATGATGCCCTCGTCGAGGCAGTGCAGGAGGATGGCGGAGACGAGGCCGCCGTCCTGTCCGACCTCGTGGAGGACGGGGTCGGCGGCCCGGGCGAGGACGATGTCCTTGTAGACGCCGGAGAGCTCGTCCTCGTTGCGGACACGCCCGAACATGAACTCGTCGACCTCGGTCTCCCAGTCGCGGAAGCGCGGGCAGGCCCGGGTGCACGAGGTGCAGGCCTTGTCGCCGTGGGAGCAGTCGCCCGCCCCGCCGAAGTCCTCGATCTGGATCGGCTTGTACCGGCCGTTCGTGTCGTCGTAGTCGAGGACGTCGTGGGGACACGCGATGACGCATCCGGCACAGCCGGTGCACAGACCGGTGGTGACGACCTCGCTGTAGAGGTGCTTCCAGGAGAACTTCTCGGGCGGCATGCGGGGGAGTCTGCCACGCCGGGCGCGCGGTGACCGCAGGCCGGAGTGGACCGGCGACGGATCGAGGGCGGTCAGGTGCGGAGCATGCGCTCGACGGCGCGCACCGCCTCGGCGACCTTGGCCGTCCCCTCCTCCTCGCTCCGGCCGGCGGCGCTCACGACGCAGTGGGCGATGTGCTGGTCCAGCAGGCCGAGGGCCACCCCCTGCAGGGCCTTGGTGACGGATGCGACCTGGGTGAGGACGTCGATGCAGTAGGTGTCGTCGTCGATCATCCGCTGCAACCCGCGGACCTGTCCCTCGATCCGGGCCAGTCGCCGTCGGTAGTCGTCCTTGTCGAGGCTGTAGCCGTGCTGCACCGGGGACCTCCGGACCGGGACGAGCGCCGGATCGGCGCGTGATGGGGTAGGGGGGTATAGTATCAGCCACGACCGAGCGGCGCACCCCACCGCCGGTCACACTGGAACCGACCTGGAGGTGTGCGATGGGCGACCAACCGCACGAGACCCCGATCGGCCTCGGCGTGAAGCCCGGGGTCGTCACCACCGAGGCCCCGGCGGGTCTGCGCATCGAGCTGCCCGTGGTCGGGATGACCTGCGCGTCCTGCGTCGCCCGGGTCGAGAAGGGGCTCGCCCGCGTCCCCGGGGTGCACCGCGCGACCGTGAACCTCGCCACCGAGCGGGCCACGGTGTTCGTCGAACCGGGGGTCGCCGATCGTGACGACCTCGTCCGGGCGATCGTCGAGACCGGGTACGAGGTGCCCGAACCCGAGGAGGACGCGACCGCGACCGCATCGGACGCGGGGCGCGACCGGCTCACCGCGCGTCTCGTCGTGTCGGCCGCCCTCACGGTCCCGCTCGCCGCGATCTCGATGATCCCCGCGCTGCAGTTCGGCGGCTGGGGTTGGCTCGCGCTCGCGCTCGCGACGCCGGTCTGGTTGTGGAGCGCCGGGCCGTTCCACCGCGCCGCCCTGCGCCAGGCCCGCCACCTCGACGCATCGATGGACACGCTCGTGTCCATCGGCACCACGGCCGCCTGGGCCTGGTCGGTGGTCGCGCTCGCGCGCGGCGCCGGGCGCGAGGCGATGGGCGGCATGGACATGGGGTCGAGCTCGGACCTGCACCTGTACTTCGAGACCGGTGCGGTCATCGTCACCCTCATCCTGCTGGGTCGGTGGTTCGAGCACCGGGCCAGGCGTCGCTCCGGGGATGCGCTGCGCGCGCTGCTCTCGCTCGGCGCCCGCACGGCGACGCTCGTCGACGGTCGCGAGGTCCCGGCCGAGCGCCTCACCATCGGGGACCGGTTCGTCGTGCGCCCGGGTGAACGGATCGCGACCGACGGACGCATCGTCGAGGGGGCCTCTGCGGTGGACGTGTCCATGCTCACGGGTGAGCCCGTGCCGGAGGAGGTCGGGGTCGGGGACGAGGTGATCGGGGCGACGATCAACACCGAGGGTCGCCTCGTGGTCGAGGCGACCCGGGTCGGCGCGGACACCGCGCTCGCCCAGATCGCCCGACTCGTCGAGGAGGCCCAGGGCTCGAAGGCACCCGTGCAACGGCTCGCCGACCGGGTGTCGGCGATCTTCGTGCCGATCGTGCTGCTCATCGCCCTCGGCACGCTGGTCGCGTGGCTCGTGCTCGGTGGATCGGCCGACGATGCGTTCACCGCGGCGGTCGCGGTCCTCATCATCGCCTGCCCCTGCGCGCTCGGGCTCGCGACCCCGACGGCGATCATGGTCGGCACCGGGCGGGGGGCCCAGCTCGGCATCCTCATCAAGGGCGGCGAGGTGCTCGAGGCCACGCGAGCGGTCGACGCCGCGATCCTCGACAAGACCGGCACGATCACGACGGGCCGCATGGCGCTCATCGACGTGGTCGCGGCGCCGGGGGTCGACGAGGCTGTGCTGCTGCGCCGGGCCGGGACGCTCGAGGATGCGAGCGAGCACCCGATCGCCCGCGCGATCGCTGCGGGTGCCCGGGACCGTGGGGTCGCCATCGGCTCGCCCGACGCGTTCCGCAACGAGGCGGGCATCGGCGTGATCGGTACGGTCGACGACGTGGAGACCCGAGTGGGTCGGGCGGAATGGGTCGGCGAGGTGCCGGACGCCCTCACGGCCGCCATCGACGCGGCCGACGCGCGCGGGGCGAGCGTCGTGTTCGCGGGCTGGGACGGTTCGGTGCGGGGCGCACTGGTCGTCGCCGACACCGTGAAGCCGGAGGCCGCCGCCGCGGTGCGGGCCCTCCACGATCTCGGCATCGAGACGGTGCTCGTCACCGGGGACCGTGAGGCCCCGGCCCGCTGGGTCGCGCGCGAGGTGGGCATCGACCGTGTCGTCGCCGGCGTGCTGCCGGCCGGCAAGGTCGACGTCGTGCGGACGCTGCGCGACGAGGGTCGCACCGTCGCCGTGGTGGGGGACGGGGTCAACGACGCCCCGGCGCTCGCGGCGGCCGACCTCGGCATCGCGATCGGGACGGGTGCCGACGTCGCGCTCGAGGCGAGCGATCTCACGCTGGTCTCGGGTGACCCGCGGGGTGCGGGCGATGCGATCGCGCTGGCCCGGCGAACGCTCGCGACCATCAAGGGCAACCTGTTCTGGGCGTTCGCCTACAACGTGGCGGCGATCCCGCTCGCCGCGCTCGGCGTCCTCAACCCTGCGATCGCGGCGGGCACGATGGGGTTCTCGAGCGTGTTCGTGGTGTCGAACTCGTTGCGGTTGCGGCGGTTCACCCCGCGCCGCTGAGGAACTCCTGGACGAGGCCCTGCTGGGCGGCCGCGATGTCGCGCAGTCCGTCCACGATGGCGTGCTCGACCTTCCCGCCGAGCAGTGGCACCTTGACCCTGAGCTGCCCGCGCACGGTGCGGTCGGTGGTCGGGCCGGTCGCGACGACCCGGGCGGCGTAGCGACCCTCGAGCAGGTCGGCGTAGTGGTCGGGGCGGATGAGGAACCGCGACTCGCCCCGTGCGAGGTCGTGCTCGGCGACCTCGACCCAGGTGAGCTGGGAGGGATCGACGAACTTGCGGACCGCGCCCGACACCTCGGCCTCGAACCGGTATCGGACCTCCTGACGCACGAGGTCGCCGGTCCGTGCGGTCGAGAGCACCTGTGCGCCGCCGACGTTGGGCAGGTCGGCCATCCGCTCGAGCAGGCCCGGGTCGATGAGGGCGGTCGCGACCGCGAGCGGGTCGGCCGTGAAGCGCTGGTCGAGCTGGAAGTCCACGGCCGGGAGGTTGGCACAGCGCAGGACCGGACCCGGGGCACCCGGTCCGGGACGGCCCGATGGTGTCGTAATCTCGCGGGTCCCATGAAGATCGCGGAGGCGCTGCGCGCCGGACCCTGCTGCTCGTTCGAGTTCTTCCCGCCGCGCAGCGAGGAGGGGGAGCGGGTACTCGCCGAGGCGATCCGGGAGCTCGCGCCGCTCTCACCCGCCTACGTCTCGGTGACCTACGGGGCCGGCGGATCCACCCGGGAGCGCACCCACGACCTCGTCGTGCAGATCCTCGCCGACACGGGGATCACGCCGATGGCCCACCTGACCTGCGCCTGCCACACCCGCGCCGAGCTCGTGGACATCGTGACCCGGTACCGGGACGCCGGAATCGAGAACATCCTCGCCCTCGGCGGGGACCCGCCGGTCGACTCCGACCTGCCGCCCGGTGAACTGACGTACGCGAGCGAACTCGTCGAGCTCATCCGCGGCGTCGGCGACTTCTCGATCGGCGTGGCCGCGCACCCCGAACCCCACCCCCACAGCCCGAGCCTCGAGGAGGATCGTCGCCGCACGGCCGAGAAGCTCGCCGCCGCGGACTTCGCCATCACGCAGTTCTTCTTCGATGCGCGCCACTACTTCGGGCTCGTGGAGGATCTGCGGGCGCTCGGCGTCGACAAGCCGGTGATCCCCGGGATCATGCCGGCGACCTCGATCCGCTCCATCACCCGGATGGCCGAACTCCAGGGGAGCGAGTTCCCGACCGACCTCGCGGCCAAGCTCGAGGCGGCGGAGCCCGACGGGCCGGAGGCGGTCCACGCGGTGGGCGTGGCCGAGGCCACGCGGCTGTGCCGCGAGCTGCTCGACGGCGGCGCGCCCGGCCTCCACTTCTTCACCCTCAACCGGTCCACGGCGACGCGCGAGATCCACGCCGCCCTCGGCTTCGAGGCCTAGGACGCGAGGACGGGGCCCCGCAGGGCCCCGTCGACGAGCGGAGGGGGTGGGATTTGAACCCACGGTGGGTTGCCCCACAATGGTTTTCGAGACCATCCGATTCGGCCGCTCTCGCACCCCTCCGAGCCGTCGCATCGTAGTGGGCGCTCCGAGGGGCGCGACCAGCCGAGCGGTCAGCGGCGGTCCGCGAAGAACCCCGTGAGCAGGGCCGCGGCCTCCGCGGCCCGCACCCCGTGCACCACCGGTACCTCGTGGTTGAGCCGGGGGTCGGCGGTGAGGTGGTAGAGGCTGCCGGTCGCCCCGGCCTTCGGGTCGGCCGCCCCGAACACGATCGCGCCGACCCGGGCGTTCACGCTCGCACCGGCGCACATCGGGCAGGGTTCGAGCGTCACGACGAGTGCGCACTCGTCGAGGCGCCACGTACCGAGGACCGCCGCCGCATCGCGCAGCGCGAGGACCTCGGCGTGGGCGGTCGGGTCCCCGGTGAGCTCGCGCTCGTTGTGGCGGGCCGCGATCACCTCGCCGCGACCGCGGTGGACCACGATCGCGCCGACCGGGACGTCGCCGTGCGCGATCGCGGCGCGGGCCTCGGCGAGGGCGAGGCCCATCCACTCCTGGACGCGCGGGTCGGTCGGCTCCATCCGGGCCGAGCCTACGGCGGTCGGGCGATCCGTACGCCGTTGCCTACGATGCGCCGATCGGGAGGATCCGGACGGCCGGGTCCGGGCGGCACGGGGGAACCGGGCGGGCCATGCAGACCGTCGGCGTCACGATCGTCATCACCGACCTCGTGGGCTCGACCGCGCTCACCACCCGGGTCGGCGCCGAGGAGATCGAACGGCTCCGCCGCGAGCACTTCGGGTTGCTGCGCGCCGCGATCGATGCCGCGGGCGGTCGCGAGGTGAAGAACACCGGCGACGGCATCATGGCGGCCTTCAGCGGTGTCGGTGCTGCGCTCGACGGCGCGGTGGCCATGCAGCAGGCGTGCGCCGGTCGCAACGTCGGTGCCGACGAGCCACTCGATATCCGGATCGGCATCGGCACCGGGGACTGCTCCGAGGAGGACGGCGACTACTTCGGTGAGCCGCCGATCGTCGCGGCCCGACTGTGTGCCGAGGCCGAACCCGGCGAGATCCTCGCCCCCGACTTCGTCCGCCTCCTCGCGCCGCGGGGCCGCCATGAGTTCGTCGACGCGGGCGAGCGCGCGCTCAAGGGTCTGCCTGATCCGGTGGCCACCGTCACGGTCACCTGGCACGTGCCGGACTCCACGGCGGAGGTCCCGATCCCACTCCCGGGCCGCCTCGCCGGTCGTGGGACGCTGCCCTACGTCGGACGTTCGCAGGAGCGGTCCGCCATCGCGGCGGCCGCGCGGGCTGCGGCCGCCGGCACCCGACGCGTCGCGCTCATCTCCGGTGAGGCCGGACTGGGCAAGACGCGCCTGGTGGCCGAGGCCTCCCGAGCCGCCCACGACGAGGGCGCGATCGTCCTCTACGGGCGGTGCGAGGAGGACCTCGTCCGGCAGTACGCGCCGTGGGCCGAGGCGGTCGAGTTCCTCGGTGCGCACCTCGCTCCCGATCACCTCGCGGGGCTCGATCTGCGGTCGCTGGCGCGGGTGGCCCCGGGCCTGCGGGGCCGCCTCGGCGACGCCGCCGGGACCGACGGGAGCGCGGCCGACGAGTTCGTGGTGTTCGCCGCGGTCACGGATCTGCTCATCCGCGTCGCAACGGTGGCGCCGGTCGTGGTCGTGCTCGACGACCTGCACTGGGCCGATCGGGGCACCCTGGTGCTGCTCCGCCACCTCGTCGGCGCGACTGCGGCGGAACGGATCCTCGTCCTCGGGACCTTCCGGGACACCGACGTCGATCCCGACGGTCTCCTCGCGGCCACGCTCGCCGCACTGCACCGCGAGGACGGCGTGAGTCGCATCGCGCTCGACGGCCTCGGCGAACAGGACCTCGGTGCGCTCCTCACGACCACCGCGGGCCACGAACTCGGTCGTGACGGTGATGCTCTGGCCCGGACGCTGCGCACGGAGACGAACGGCAACCCGTTCTTCGTCGGTGAGATGCTCCGACACCTCATGGAGTCCGGCGCGATCGCGCGCGACGACGATGGCCGCTGGTCGGCGACGACCGACCTGGAGGCGGTGGGTCTGCCCCGCAGCGTGCGTGAGGTCGTCGTCTCGCGGGTGCGGCGCCTCGGCGAGGTGCCGGGCCAGGTCCTGACCACGGCGGCCGTATGTGGCCGGGACTTCGATCTGCGCACGGTCGCCGCCGCCTCCGATCGGTCCGAGGACGAGGTGCTCGACGCGCTGGAGTCGGCGGCCGCCGCGGGTCTCATCGCGGAGGTCGCCGGGCATCCGGAGCGGTTCACGTTCGCGCACGCCCTCGTGCAGCACGCGCTCGCGGAGGAGCTGTCCCCGGCCCGTCGCTCGCGCCTGCACGCCGCGATCGCGGACGCCATCGCGGGCGAGGGCGATCCGGCCGGACGTGCCGCAGAACTCGCGACCCACCTCGTCGCCGCCGGTCGCCCCGAGGACCTGGCGCGGGCCGTGCCCCATGCGATCCGGGCGGGTGACGACGCGGTCGAGGGACTCGCACCGGTGGACGGCGTGCACTGGTACCGCACGGCCCTCGACCTGCTCGGGCCCGACGGCGATCGGGCGCAGCGCTGCGACCTCGAGATCCGCCTCGGCAACGCGGAACGCCGCGCCGACGACCTCGCCTTCCTCCCCCGGCTGCTCGCCGCGGCCGACGAGGCCCGGGCGCTCGGGCGCGACGATCTGCTCGTGGCGGCCGCGCTCGCCCGGTACCGCGGGTTCCAGATCTCGGGTGCCGACGTCGACCTCGAGCAGCTCGCACTGCTCGAGGGGGCACTCGCCGTGGTCGGCGACGGCGACTCGCCGGCGCGGGCCCGCCTCACCGCCGCCATCGCGTCCGAGCTGCGCTTCAGCGGGGATCCGAGCTACGTGGATCGGTCGCGGGAGGCGATCGCGGTCGCCCGCCGGACCGGCGACCTGCCGACGTTGGTCGACGTCCTCGCCTGGAGTTCGTTGGACACGCCGGCCGCGTTCGACGAACGACGTGCCGTGGCCGAGGAGGTGATGCGCCTCACCGAGGGCCGTGACGACCCGATCCGGAGGTTCTGGTCCCTCGTCCAGGTCCTCCCCACCTGGTTGACGCTCGGCGACATCCACGCGGCGCGCGCCGCGGCGGCCGAACTCCTCACCACGGCGACCCGGCTCGGAAATCCGCAGACCCGGTGGATCGCGACGATGTGGGCGGTGCAGATCGCGGCGACCACCGGTGACCTCGCCGAGGCCGAGCGGTTGACGAACGAGGCGTTCGAGCTCTCGGTCGAGGCCGGTCGTCACGACGGCATGCTGTACCTCGGTTCGCAGCTCATGTCGGTGCGGATCCAGCAGGGGCGGACCGCTGAACTCGTCCCGCTCATCGAGCAGGCGCTCGTGGCGTACCCGAGGGTCCCGGGGTTCCGCAGCGTGCTCGCCTTCGTCGCGGCGCGCTCCGGCGATCTCGACCTGGCCCGGGACCGCTTCGCCGAACTCGCGGCCGACGCGTTCGCGTTCCCGGAGGACCAGGTGTGGATGACGGCCACCACGCTCGCCGCCCACACCGCACACCTGCTCGACGACCGCGCGGCCGCCGCCGTGCTGTTGCCGCGGCTCGAACCCTACGGGGACCGGATCGGGATCCAGACCCTGACCGCGAACGTCGGCGCGGTCTCGCACTACCTCGGACTCCTGCGGATCACGCTCGAGGACCGCGCCGCCGCCGAGACGGATCTCGTCGACGCGCTCGACCGGAACACCCGGCTGGAGTCGCCGCACTACCGGGCCCAGACGATGTTGGCCCTGGCCCGGCTCGAGGCCGACCGGGACGCCCCGCGCGCGGCCGGGCTGGCCGCCGAGGCCGCGAGCATCGCGGCCCGGTACGGCTTCGCCCGGCTCGCCGCCGAGGCCGCCGCCCTGGTCTGACCGTCGGCCATCACCAGATCACCATAGGCAAGCCCCGTGACATCGGCAAAGATCGGGCTTTGGGCGCCGCCATTGTCTGATACCCAGTGCAGCTGATCGCCGTCCCGCACCGCAATGTCATAGCTGTAGAAGATATTCGTATTG
>JALRDW010000012.1 GCA_023262065.1 Acidimicrobiia bacterium
CGTCGGTGAGGAGCACCTCCAGCGCGGCGGCGAGCGCCGCCGCGTCATCGTCCGGGACGAGGCGGGCCGCGTCGCCGAGCACCTCGGGCAGCGATCCGACCGCCGTGGCCACCACGGGGACGCCGACGGCCATGGCCTCGAGCGGCGGGAACCCGAAGCCCTCGTACCGCGAGGGGTAGGCGAACGCCGTCGCACCGGCGAGCAGATCGGCCCGGGTCGCGGCATCGACGTACCCGAGGCGTCGGATCCGGGCATGGTGCGGGCTGCGGGTCACCGCGAGATCGAACGCGCCCTCGTCCCACCCGTCGCCCCCGGCGTGCACGAGGTGGAGATCGGGGTGCGCATCGGCGATCGCGTCGAACGCGGCGACGAGCGCCGGGAGGTTCTTGCGCGGCTCGACCGTGCCGAGGGCGAGCACGTACCGATCCGAGCCGGCCAGCCGGTGACCCCGTCGCGGGGCGCCGCCGTGGACCTCGGGGAGTCCGAGGGGCACGGTCACGACGCGATCCGCCGGCGCGCCGAGTGCATCGACGAGCTCGGCCGCGATCGCGGTGCTCGGCGCGTGCAGCGTCGCCCCGCGGTCGAGCGCGCGGCGCAGGAGCGTCGGGTACTCGAGGGTGTCGGGCGCGCAGAGCTCCGGGTACCGCAGCACGGTGAGGTCGTACACCGAGACGAGCACCGGCACCCGCGCCGGTGGGGCCACGTAGTTCGTCGCGTGCACGAGGTCCACCGCCCCGGTCCACCGCTCGACCCCGGGCCGGTCGGAGTGGCGCCAGCGACGGCGCACCCAACGGGCGGGCACCGCTCGGGTGGCCGCCCCGACTCCGGCCGGCAGCGCGGCGGCGAGGTCGCGGCGGCCCCGCAGGGTGAGCGCGTAGGCCCGGAGGCGCAGGTCGGGGCGGGCCGCGAGGGGTCCGAGGATCCCGGCCACCACCTCGCCGATGCCGGTCCGGGGCCCGAGGAGGGGCGTGGCGTCGAGTGCGACGGTGAGGGGCGCAGCGCCCGAGGCGGGATCGCCCACGTCAGAGTTCGAGCGGCTCGTGCTCGAACGCCTCGAGCAGCCGATCGGCGCTCAACCCCCGGGCCATCGCGGTGCGGAGCTGGAGGATCATGAGCGCGCAGGACGCGCCGGCGCCGGCCAGGAACCCGATCTCGACCCGGAGGAAGAGGTCGCTGATCCCGGCGCACACCACCACGAACACGACGACGCCCGCCACCCATGCGAACGCGACGCGGGCGTAGGCGTTCACCGCGATGAGCGCCTGTGCGATCGTGAGGGCGACGATGAATGCGCCCGAACCCGCAGCGAGCAGGGCCAGGTTCGAGGCCGACATGGAGAAGTCCTTGAACAGGATGCGCCCGGCGAACGGACCGACGAGCAGCGCACCGACCGTCCCGAGCACGGCGATGCCCACGACGACGACGAGCAGGCGCATGAGGCCGTCACGGAAGTCCTTGGCCCGGCCCGCGCCGGCCAGCCCGGCCAACTTCGGCAGCAGTGTCCCCTGCACCGCCTGGAACAGCAGCACGGGGATCCGCGCGATGAAGAAGGCGGACGCGAACGCGGCCGCAGCCTCCTTGTCGCTGCCCGACTCGAGCAGGTTGACGCCGAGGAGCGGCGTGTACCCGAGGAGCTGCATGAACACCGACCCGATGAGCAGCCAGCCCAGCGCGGTCGAGAGCTCGCTGTACGGGGCGGGCGGTCCATCCGCGACGAGGGTGCGGGGCCGGGCCATCACGAGCGCGATCGCCACCGCGATGAAGGAGGCCGCGCCGATGCAGGCACCGTACAGACCGGCCATCTCGACTCCGGCGACCGACAGGCCGATCGCGCCGAGGAGGCGGAAGGTCCCCTCCGCGCCCATCATGACGCCGTAGGGCCCGAACCGCCCGTTGCCCGAGAGCACGCCGCGGGTGAGGTGCATCGTGAAGAAGCCGACGAGGCCGAACTCGAGCGCCCACACGAGGCCCTGCTCGCCGTGGAACAGGTTGTCGCTGATGACACCGGCGGTGAGTTCCACCGTCGTGATCGCGATGATGGTGAGGACGAGCAGACCGCCGGCGAGTCGGGCGGCCCGGCTCACGAGCGGGCCACCACCGAGGCCCTGGGCGCGCCGGGCCGCGATCGCCCGGCTCACCTCCTGCTCGATCGGGAGGAACAGGCCCGGACCGACCACGAAGATGAGGGCCCAGAACGCGCTGAACCCGGCCCACTCGCGGGTCCCGAGCTTGTTCTGGACCACGATGACGAACACGTAGGCCGTGATGGCGGCGACGATGAGGCCCCCGCCGAGGGCGAAGGTGCCCTCGGGGAGCGCAGTGCGGATCGTGCCGACGACGCCGCCGGAGCCGTTCGGCGCCCCCGCCTCGGCCGGGGTGGCGGGCTCGCTGGACCGGGGTTCGTTCACCGCGCTCGGCTTCCTCGAAGGGTGCTCGCCGCCGGGTGCTCACTGGCGCCGGCGGGCCCGGCGGACGGCGCCGGGGGACGTCCCGAGCATAGTGGCGCGCCCCCTTCGTCCCGGTCCGTCGCGTGGGTGGGCGCGCGGCCCCGGGCGCGGGGGAAGATGGGGCGGTGAAGACCCGCACCCTCCTCATCCTCGCCGTGGTCACGGGCCTCGCCATCCTCGCCGCGGGTGCCGTGCAGATCCTGCAGGCGGGTGCGCGGTGAGCGGTCGCAGCGACGTCCTCGTGCTCGGGGGTGGTCCCGGCGGCTACGCGGCCGCGCTGTACGGCGCGGCGGCGGGACGTTCGGTGACGCTCGTCGAGGAGGCGCGGGTCGGCGGCACCTGCCTGCACCGTGGGTGCATCCCGGCCAAGGAGCTGTTGCAGACCGCGGAGGTCCTGCGGACCGTGCGGGCGGCGGCCGCGTTCGGCATCGGGGTCGACACGCCGACGCTCGACCTCGCGGTCAGCGTGGCCCGCAAGCAGCAGGTCGTCGACCGCCTCACGAAGGGCCTCGAGCAGCTGCTCGCCGGGCGGTCGGTCACCGTGGTGCCGGGTCGGGGCGAGGTGGTCGACGCAGCGGCCCACCGGGTCCGCGTGGGCGACGAGACGCTCGAGGGCGACGCGCTCATCCTCGCGACGGGTTCCGCGCCCCGCGCGCTCCCGGGTCTCCCGTTCGACGGCGTGCGGGTCCTGTCCTCGGACCACGTCCTCGATCGCGCCGCGGTCCCGGAGTCCGCCGTCATCATCGGCGGTGGGGCGATCGGCTGCGAGTTCGCATCGTTCCTCGCGGATGTCGGCAGTCGCGTCACCGTCCTCGAGGCGTTGCCGGGGATCCTCCCCGGGGTGGACCCCGAGGCCGCTGCGATCGTCGGACGACTCTTCAAGCGTCGCAAGGTCTCGGTGCACACCGGGGTCACCGTGCAGGGCGGCGTCGTGACCGACTCCGGCGTCGAGGTCACCTACTCGGACGGTGCGTCGACGACCGTGGTCGCCGCCGAGGTCGTAGTCGTGAGCGTCGGTCGGTTCCCCCGCAGCGCGGGTATCGGGCTCGAGGGCTCGGGCGTGGGCATCGACGGTCGCGGGTACGTGGAGGTCGACGGGCGGATGCGCACCGCCGTACCCGGGGTCTACGCGGTCGGGGACCTCGTGCCCACCCCGGCCCTCGCGCACGTCGCGTTCGCCGAGGCGATCGTGGCCATCAAGGAGATCTGCGGCGAGGAGCCCGACCCCATCGACTACTCCCGCGTCCCCTGGGGCATCTACTGCCACCCGGAGGTCGCGTTCTGCGGCCCGACCGAGGAGGCCGCCCGGGCCGCCGGCCACGACGTGGTCACGAGCGTGCACCGTTTCGCCGGCAACAGCCGGGCCCAGATCATGGGTGAGGCCGACGGGCTCGTGAAGATCGTCGCGAGCGCCGATGGCGTGATCCTCGGGGTGCACATCGTCGGACCGTGGGCGACCGAGCTGCTCGGTCCCGGGTACCTCGCGGTCAACTGGGAGGCGACCGTCGGCGATCTCGCGTCACTCATCCAACCGCATCCGACGCTCGGCGAGCTGTTCGGCGAGAGTGTCCTGGCGCTCACCGGCCGCGCGCTCCACGGGTGACCCCGACCGAGGAGGACCCAGCAGTGGACATCACGATGCCGCAGCTCGGCGAGACCGTCACGGAGGCCACCGTCACGCGGTGGCTCAAGGCGGTGGGGGACACCGTGACGGCGGACGAGCCGTTGTTCGAGGTGACGACGGACAAGGTCGACTCCGAGGTCCCGGCCGGGGTGACGGGCCGCATCGCCGAGATCCTCGTCCCCGAGGGCGAGACGGTGGCGGTCGGGGTCCGGCTCGCGGTCGTGGACGCCGCGCCCGCCGCGCCCGTGGCCCCGGCGACGCCCGTCGCCCGCCCGGTGACCCCGAGGGTGGAGACCCCACGTCCCGGACTCGTGACCTCGCCGGTGGTGCGGCGCCTCATCGCTGAACGCGGCCTCGACCCGACGACGATCGTGGGCACCGGGGAGGGCGGCCGGATCACGCGCCACGATGTGCTCGCCGCGACACCGAGCGAGCCGCGACCGCCGACCGCGCCGACGCCGCGGCTCGAACGGGACGACGAGGTGGTCCCGCTGTCCACCATCCGGCGCCGCACGGCGGAGCACATGGTTCGCTCGAAGGCGACGAGTGCCCACGTGTACACGAGTGTCGAGGTCGACTTCGAGCACGTCGAGCGCACGCGCCGGGCCCACGGCGACGCGTTCCGGGAGCAGGAGGGCTTCGGGCTCACCTACCTCCCGTTCATCGTGCGCGCGGTGGCCGACGCGACGCACGAGTACCCGCACGTGAACGCCTCCATCGATGCCGACTCGATGACGGTGCACCATGCGCTCCACCTCGGGATCGCAGTGGACCTCGACTTCGCCGGCCTCCTGGCGCCGGTCGTGCGGGACGCCGACGGCAAGCGACTGCGTCTGCTCGCACGGGAGATCCGCGACCTCGCGTCTCGGGCCCGGGCCCGACGGATCTCCCCCGACGAACTCGCCGGGGGCACGTTCACGATCACGAACATGGGACCGTTCGACACGTACATGACGCTCCCGATCATCAACCAGCCCCAGGTGGCGATCCTGGCCACCGATGCGATCCGCAAGCGCCCCGTGGTGGTGCAGGGCCCGGACGGCGACGACGCCATCGCGATCCATCCGGTCGGCATCCTCGCCCTCACCTGGGACCACCGCGCGTTCGACGGCGCGTACGCGGCCTCGTTCCTCCACGCGGTGCGCACGAACCTCGAGACCCGGGACTGGGATCCCGAACTCGCATGACCGACCTGCGGGTGCGGTGGTTGGGTCGGGTCGACTACGACGAGGCGGACGCGCTCCAGCGCGCGCTCCACGCGTCCGGGGACGACGTGCTCCTCCTCCTCGAGCACCCGCACACCTACACGCTCGGACGACGGGGCGACGCCGGGAACGTGCTCGTGGAGCCGAGCTCGGTCGGTGCGGTGCTGCGTCACGCCGACCGCGGGGGCGACGTCACCTACCACGGTCCCGGTCAACTCGTCGCGTACCCGATCGTCTCGCTGCCGGTGTGGCAGGGCGGCCTGCCCGATGCGGTCGCGTACGTGCGGCGCCTCGAGCAGGTCGTGGTGACGGCGCTCGCCCGCCTCGGCGTGGTGGCGACGACGGATCCGCAGTACCCGGGGGTCTGGCTCGACGGGGCCAAGGTGGCTCAGGTGGGCGTGCGGGTGGAGGGTGGTCGGACCCGCCACGGGATCGCGATCAACGTGGACACCGATCCTGCGATGTTCGGGCACATCGTGCCCTGCGGGATCGCCGACCGGCCGGTCGCCTCGCTCGTCGATCGCCTCGGTCGCCCCATCGAGATGCGCGCGGTCGCCGATGCGTTCGTGGCCTCGTTCGTCGACGCCTACGCGTACGCCGGGGCCAAGCAGACCAAGGACGGCTACGAGATCTACGTCAAGGGCAAGATCAGCGGCAGCGCGTCGATGCAGGCCATCTGGGGCGCCAACGACACCGGCGAGGCCAGTGCCGAGGGCCTCTGGACCGTCAAGACCGACAAGGACG
>JALRDW010000079.1 GCA_023262065.1 Acidimicrobiia bacterium
GTGGGCTCGTGACGTTCGAGGACGGGGAGCACACGGGCGCCCTCCCGGGCACCCTCCTTCGGGGCTCGGTGCCCGCACCCGCGTAGATTGCTGGGGTCCTGCACGGGGCGGGGCCACGACGACCGAGGGGTGCACATGGGGACCGACGACGGGTTGCTCTCCGGGGTCCGGATCATCGAGTTCTCGATGCTCGGTCCGGCGGCCATCACGACTGCGCTCGCCGACCTCGGCGCCGACGTCATCAAGGTCGAGCCACCGCAGGGCGACTACGTGCGCCGCATGACCTGGCCGATCGTCGAGGGCACCTCCCTCATGCACCTGCACGTCAACCGCGGCAAGCGCAGCCTCACCCTCGACCTCCGGACGGATGCCGGGGTCGCGCTCGCCCTCGACCTCATCCGGGAGGCCGACGTCGTGGTCGAGGCCATGCGACCGGGCGGCCTCGCCCGCCGAGGCCTGACCTTCGAGCGGATGCAGAGCGTCAACCCGCGCATCGTGCAGTGCACGATCTCCGGGTACGGGATGACCGGTCCGTACGAGACGCTGGCGAGTCATGGCATCGCGTACGACGCCTGGGCCGGCATCTTCGAGCCCGCGATCGACGACCACGGATACCCGACGATCCCGAACCACGTCTCGATCGGGATCAACGCGGCGCCCCTCTTCGGCGGACTCGGCATCCTCGCGGCCGTCATCCGCGCCCGTGAGACCGGCACCGGATGCGCGATGGAGATCGCGCAGTCCGACGCCGCCGCGGCGTTCGACTGGTACCGGAGCGAGTCGTTCAAGGCCTACGAGCGACCCCAGTCCGAGGTGACCGGGAACGCGGCGGACAACTACGAGCGGCGAGCGCCGGCGATCGCCGGCATGCGCGGCGGTGTGCGGTACCAGGTGTACGCCTCGGCCGACGGCCACGTGCTCTTCATGGCCTCCGAGCAGCACTTCTGGAAGTCGTTCTGCGCCGCAGTCGATCGCAGTGACATGTTCGAGCGGTGGCCGGGCTCCGAGTACGGGGATCACGCTCGTGGCAACCTCGAGATGCAGGCTGAGCTCACGACGATCTTCGCCGCCCGCACCACTGCGGAGTGGGTGCGGTTCGGCATCGATGTCGACGTGCCGATCGCACCCGTGAACACGCCGCAGACGTTGCCGGACGACCCGCAGTTCGCCGCCCGGTTCTCCTGGATCCCGCGGGAGCGCCTCGGGGCCGACCAGCTGCCGTTCCCGGTGATGATCGAGGGGCGTGAGCCGCTCGTGCCGACGAAGGCGCCCGAGGTCGGCGAGCACACCGATGCGGTGCTGGCCGACGTGCTCGGGCTCGACGCCGCGGCGATCGCGGCGCTGCGCGAGCAGGGTGCGCTGGGTTAGCCGAGCAGCAGGTCGGCGTACGACCGGCCGGGCCGCACCCCCGGGAGGACCGCGTAGACGCCGCTGCCGACGGTCGTGAGGTAGGTGCGGAGGGCGTCGGTCGTCGCCATGCGGGCCTGCAGCGGTACGAACTGCTCGCGCGGATCCCGCTGGTAGGCGAGGAACAGGAGGCCGGCGTCGAGCGCCCCGGTCTCCGTCGCGCCGGCGCTGTAGTTGTATCCGCGCCGGAGCAGCCGGGCCCCGCGGTTCGCTGCGGGCGAGACGACCCGGATGTGCGCGCTCGGGAGGATGCGGTCCGATCCGGGACCGCGCAGGATCGGCGCGCTGGTCTCGGTGCCGCCGGAGAGCGGCGCGCCGGTCGAGCGGATCCGGCCGATCGTCTCCTCCTGGTCGTCGAGCGTCTCGGCGTCCCACTGTGCGAGGTCCATGCGGATCCGACGCACCACGAGGTAGGAGCCGCCGCGCATCCACCGGGGTTCGGCGTCGGCCCACACGATCCGGTCGAACTGTGCGGGCGCCGGGTTGACGGTGCCGTCCTTGAAGCCCATGAGGTTGCGGGGGGTCGGGCTCTCGGTGCCCCGCGAGGTCCCGAGGAACCCGTCGAGCGACCACCGCGTTCGGACGAGGCCGGCGCCGGTGACGGCGAGGGCATGGATCGCGTGGAACGCCACCTGCGCATCGTCCGAGCACGCCTGCACCACGAGATCGCCGCCGCTCCACCGCTCGACCAGCGCGTCGCCCTCGAAGGGTGGGAGGTCGGCGAGCGCGGCGGGCCGACGCCCGAGCAGTCCGAACCGTGCCGCGTGGTCGCCGGAGAGGAGCGAGGCGCCGATACCGAGCGTGATCGTGAGTCCGGACGGGCCGAGGCCCATGGCCTCGCCCGGGTCGTTCGGGCTGCGGGTCGCGTCGAGCACCGGCCCGGCGGGCAGGCCGCGGGTCATGCGCTCGGCGGCGATGGTCCAGGCCTCGAGCAGCGATCGGAGTCCGGACCGGTCGGCCGCGGTGACGTCGAACGCCGCCACCGTGGCGTGGCGAGGTGCGGGATCGACGATCCCGGCCTGGTGGCGCCCGTGGAAGGGCACGACGCGCGAGGTCGTGCTCCCGGGTGTGCCGGCACCGGAGGCTGCGCCGGCGACCCCCGGGAGCGCGCCGACCCCGAGGAGGCCGCCGGCCGCGCCGAGGCCGCCGAGCACGGCGCGACGGGACACCCGTGACGGGGTGGTCCGGTCGTCGGTGGGCCCGTCCACGTCGCGGTCAGCCCCAGTAGGTGCCGTCGAGCATCCGGCGGAGTGCGGGGCGGTGGTAGATGACCTCATCGGGATCCTCGGGCCACACCGCCTGTCCGAACCGCACGGTCCGTTCGTGCACCCGGGTCATGACCACGGCGTGACGCAGCGCCGCGTAGACCTCGAAGAACTCGAGGTTGGTGAGCGGGGTGCCCGCGGCGGCCTCGTAGGTGGCCCGTACCCGGTCGCGATGCATGAACGCGGGCAGGCCGGGCAGTTCGAGCTGCTCGGTGATCTCCTGGAAGAACACGTGCAGGAAGATCATCCACCCGACGTCGAGGCCGCGAGGCGCCAGGCCCGCCATCTCCCAGTCGAGGACGGCGGCCGGCACGAACCCGTCGTACATGATGTTGCCGATCCGACTGTCGCCCCAGGAGACGACGGTGTCGCCCTCGTCGGCCGGCCAGTGATCCTCGAGCCACTCGAAGGCCTCGTCGATGATCGGGTGCGTGCGCCCGTTGCGGACCCACCCGTAGTACTCGCGCTGTGCCTCGACGTGACGCCGCACGTTGCTGCCAAGGTCAAGGGCTCGGCGATCGATGGACGCACGACACGCCACGAGAGCTACAAAGTGAGCCAGCGCAAGCGCAAGCTGGTCGAGGAAGCGTTCGGCTGGGGCAAGACGATCGCGGGCATGGCCAAAGTGAAAGTGCGGG
>JALRDW010000099.1 GCA_023262065.1 Acidimicrobiia bacterium
GACGCTGTATCCTGTCCGGCGAGCATGCCGGGCGCGATGCCTTGCTGCGGTTGGCGATCTCGCCAGCAGGGGATGTGTTGCCCGATCCACAAGCCAAGGCCCCTGGTCGCGGCGCCTGGATCGGGGTGTCGCGGGCAGATCCTTGGCCGAGTGCACGGCGAGGTCGGCCTCACCGCGGCGCACGGCCTCCTGCACCTCCTTCACGAAGACCCCGGTGCCGCCGATCGCATGGATCGGGCTCGTGAGGTCGCGGTCGCCCGTGGTCTCGACGATGACGAGTTCGGTCCGGGCACCGACGCGCTCGGCGAGGAGCACCGCCACCCGTTCGGCCTGCCAGCGGGCGAGTGCGGACCCGCGGGTCGCGATGCGGAGGGGGCCGCCCGACGGGCCCGCCATCACGCCTCGGTCTCGGCGTCCGGCTCGGGGAGGTCGAAGAGCGCCGCGAGCGCGTCGGCGAAGAGCTCGCCGCGGGCGGTGCCCGCAGCCTCCTTCAGCCGGGTGGTCGGCTCGTGGAGCAACTTGGAGATGATCGAGCGAGTGAGTGCGTCGACCGCGGCCCGCTCGTCCTCGGAGAGGCCCGCGAGCCGGTTCGTGGAGCGCGCGAGCTCGTTGTTGCGGATGTCCTCGCCGCGCTCGCGCAGCGCTGCGACGAGCGGGGCGACCGTGCGCATCGTACGGTCGAGCTGGAACCGCTCGATCTCCTCCATGAGGATCGCCTGCACCTTGCCGACCTCCCGACGCCGCTCGTGCATCGAGGCCTCGGTGAACGCCTTGAGCGAGTCCATGTCGAGCAGCGTGACGCCCTCGACGCGGCCGGCACCGGGATCGACGTCTCGGGGCACCGCACAGTCGACGACGACGAGGGGACGACCGTCCCGGGCCTCCATGACCGCCTCGATGTCCTCGCGCTCGATGTGGACCTCGGTGGAGTCGGTGGCCGTGAGCAGGAGATCCACCCCGCGCAGCACGTCGGTGACCTCGGGGAGGGTCACGGGACGACCCCCGACCCGGGCGGCGAGCTCCACGGCGCGGGCGTGGGTGCGATTGGCCACCGCGACGTCGGAGACCCCGGCGGCGGCGAGCGCGCGACCCATGCCCTGGGCGACGTCGCCCGCTCCGAGGATGAGCACCGAGCGGCCCTGGAGGGTCTCGAGGGTCCGCTCGGCGAGCGACACCGCGGCCGAGGACACCGACAGGGTGTTGCGACCGATGCCGGTCTCGGTGCGGGCCCGCTTGCCCGCCTCGATGGCGTGCCGGAACACCCGGTCGAGCATCGGCCCGGCGGCGCCCTCGGCCTCGGCGAGACGCCAGGCCTCCCGCACCTGCCCGAGGATCTCGCCCTCGCCCACGATCATGGAGTCGAGGCCGGCGGCCACCCGGAACAGGTGCGCGACCGCGCCGTCGTCGTAGTACGTGTAGAGGTGCTCGGCGAAGTCGTCCGGCTCGAGCGAGGCCTGCTCGGCGAGGAAGTCGAGGACGTCGGAGACGGCGTTGTGGAACTTCGTGCAGCGGACGTAGACCTCGGTCCGGTTGCAGGTCGACAGCAGCACGACCTCGGCGAGGTGGTTCCGGGTGGCGAGGTCGTGGACGGCCTTGACCATCCGGGAGGCCGGGACGGCGACCCGCTCCCGCATCTCGACCGGTGCGGTGGTGTGGTTCAGCCCCACGACGATCACCGACACGTTCGCAGCGCCTCCCTGGCCGCCTCGATGCGGCCCTGCCGGACGTCCTCAAGGATCCCCGAATCCAGCGCCCGCCGCCAATCCAGCGCCTCGGTCGGACGCCCGGCGGCCCGTTCCTCCTCCCGGACCTCGGCCATGAGGTCGAGGAGGGTCCCGACGGCGGGGCCGAGGTCGGCGGCGATCCGGTCCCGCAACCACGCGGCGAGGGCCGGACTGCGCCCTCCCGTGCTCACGGTGACCGTGACGTCCCCCTCCCGCAGCACCGAGGGGACGGTGGCGGTGGAGGCCCCCGGGTCGTCGGCGGAGGCCACCCACACCCGCCGCTCGGTGGCCGCGGCCGCCACCGCCGCATCCACGCCGGGGTCCCCGGTGGCGCTGAGGGCGAACCAGGCTCCGTCGAGGTCGCTCGCCTCGAAGCCCCGGGCCCGCCAGGCGACGCGCCCGGCGTCGACGGCCTCCCGGACCGAGTCGCCGACCTCCGGGGCCACGACCTCGACGACCGCGCCGGCCTCGAGCAGGGCCGTGAGCCGCCGTGCGGCGATCCGACCGCCCCCGACGAGCACGACCCGCCGACCGGCGACCACGAGGCCGACGGGGTACGGGTGGTGCACCGGGCGCTCCGGGTGGTCCGTCACGGCTCCGACCGTACCCGGCGACGGGTGCCGCCTCTACGCTCCCCCGCCATGGTCAGCGCGCTCGCGTTCGGTGCCACCGCCGTGGCGACGCTGTTCGCCCAGGCGACGCTGGCCCGGGCCACCCGGAACCGCAGCCCGCACGAGGGCGCGTGGGCGTTCGCCCTGTTCGTGTTCGCCCTCGCGTCGGCCGCGCTCGCCATCGGTGTGACGACCGGCTGGGACAACGGGACCTTCCGGGCCTTCTACCTGCTCGGGGCGATCCTCTCGGTGCCCTGGCTCGCGCTCGGCACGGTGTACCTGCTGCTCGGGCGCACGGTGGGGCGGCGGGTCCAGTGGGTGCTCGTCGGCTTCTCGGGCCTCGCGGTCGGGGCCATGCTCACCTGCGCGATCGACGGACCGATCACCGGCACCACGATCCCGGTGGGCCGCGAGGTGCTCCCGGTGCTGCCCCGGGTGCTCGCGGCGGTCGCGAGCGGCGTCGGGGCGATCGTCATCATCGTCGGTGCACTCGTCTCCGCGGCGCGGTTCGCGCGCCGTCCCGGGCGTGACGCCCGACGCCGGGCCGTCGCGAACGTGCTCATCGCGCTCGGCACCCTCGTGCTGTCCGGCGGCGGCCTCATCCAGGGCGTCGTCGGCAAGGACGAGGCGTTCGCGCTCTCGCTCGCGCTCGGCATCACCGTGATCTACGCGGGGTTCCTCGTCGCGGCCGCCGGGTCGGGCCGCCGGCACGACGCCGCGGCGGAGGCTGCGGCCTGACCGTTCAGGCCGACTCGGTCAGCGCGCGCCGCAGCAACTTGCCGGCGGGACTCCGGGGCAGCGACTCGACCACCGTCACCCGTGCCGGCACCTTGTAGCGCGCGAGCCGGGTGCCGACGTGGGCCCGCAGGGCGTCGGCGTCCACGGCCATACCGGCCCGCGGGACCACCCAGGCCCCGACCGCCTCGCCGGTGCGCGCGTCCGGGATCGCCGCCACCGCGGCGTCGGCCACCGCGTCGTGGGCGAGGAGTGCCTCCTCGACCTCGACCGGGTAGACGTTGAACCCGGACACGATGATGAGGTCCTTGAGTCGGTCGACGAGCGAGAGGTAGCCGTCGACGTCGGCCACCGCGACGTCACCGGTGCGCAGCCAGCCGTCGGCCGTGACGACCCGGGCGGTCGCCTCGGGGTCCTCCCAGTACCCGGCGAAGACGTTCGGTCCGCGGACCCAGATCTCCCCCGGATCGCCCGCAGCGACGTCGTCGCCGTTCGCGTCCACGAGCCGCACCTCGACCCCCGGCACGCTCGGTCCGATGGAGCCGTGGCGGGTCGCCCCGCCGGCCGCCGTGCTCGTGACGATGGGAGCGGCCTCGGTGAGGCCATAGCCCTCGTGGATGTCGACGCCGTAGCGCTCGGTGAAGGCCCGGGCGCGGGCCGGATCGAGAGCGGCTGCACCCGAGACCGCGAGGCGTACCCCGGCGAAGGCGTCAGCGGGCGCGTCACCGAGCGCGGTGAACAGGTCGTACATCAACGGCACCGCAGCGACCACCGTCACCCCGTGCTCGCGCACCGCCCCGACAGCCCGGGCGGGATCGAACGGCTCGACCGCCACCACTGCGGCACCCGCGGTCAGGGCGACGCCGAGCACGACGTTGAGTCCGAACACGTGGAAGAACGGGAGGACGCCGAGCGTCCGATCCTGACTCGTGAGGGCGAGACCCGGATCGCCGAGGACCTGGCCGATGTTCGCGGCGAGGTTGCCGTGGGTGAGCATGGCCGCCTTCGGCATGCCGGCGGTGCCCGAGGTGTAGAGGAGCACGGCGATCTCGTCGTCGTCCCGCTCGACCTCGATCGGCAGGGCGTCACCGGGCGGGAGCGCGTCGAGCGTGACCGCCCCGGGCAGATCGAGGTGCGCCGCGCCCGCCGGGCCGCACACGAGGACCCGGGCCTCCACCCGGTGGAGCTCGTCGGCGATCACCGTCGTCGGCACCTGCGGGTTGAGGGGCACCGCCACCGCACCGGCCCACAGGGCGCCGAGGTACGCGGCGACGAAGGTGAGGTCGTTGCCGCTGGCGATCGCGACCCGGTCACCCGGCCGCACGCCGAGCCGGGTGAGACCGCCCGCGGTGCCTGCGGCGAGCGCCTCGAGCTCCGCGAAGGTGTGGGTCCGCCCGGCGTCGATGAGGGCGGGCGCATCCGGTTCGGCCCCGGTGGAACGGAGCAGCATCGAGACGAGGTTCACGGCGTCGAGTCTCGCAGAACCGGCGGGCGGCCCGCCTCCCGGCCGGGTCTCACCGGCTCGGCCACCACCGGTCCCGGAGCAGCACGAGCACGAGCACGCAGATCCCGAGCAGCACCACGCTGAGGGCCACGGCGACCTGCGGGTCGGCGTCGAGGAGCAGGTACACCGCGAGCGGCACCGTGCGGGTGCGCTCCGAGACGTTGCCGGCGAAGGTGATCGTGGCGCCGAACTCGCCGAGGGCGCGGGCCCAGGCGAGCGCGGCCCCGGCGGCGACGGCCGGCGCCACGAGCGGCAGCGTGATGCGGCGCAGGACCGTGGTGCGTGATGCGCCGAGCTCCTCCGCGACCTCCTCGAGGTGGGGGTCCAGCCCGCGCAGCGCGGCCTCGACCGTGATCACGAGGAAGGGCATGGCGACGAAGGTCTCGGCGAGCACGACGCCGGCGGGCGAGAAGGTGAGCTGCACCCCGAACCAGTCGACCAGCGCGCCGCCGAGGAGTCCGGCACGCCCGAAGGCCGCGAAGAGCGCGACCCCGCCGACCACCGGGGGCAGCACGATCGGGAGCAGCACGAACGCGCGCACGATCCGGCGACCGGGGAACTCGACGCGGGCGAGCACCCAGGCCAGGGGAACGCCCAGGACCACCGAGAGCGCCGTCGCGCAGACCGAGCAGATGAGCGACAGGCGCAGTGCGGCGATCGCCTCCTCACTCCCGAGCGCAGCACCGAGGTCTCCCCACGCGACCTGCCGCACCAGGCCGAGGATCGGGACGACGAGGAACGCGAACCCGATCCCGGCGAGCACGACGATGCCCCGGGGCGGACGACGCAGACCCGGGTTCACCGTCGGCCACCGGGTGGGCGCATGAACCCGGCGTCGAGGAGCAGCCGCAGGGCCCAGTCCGATCGCACGGCGGCGACGAAGGCGCGCGCGAGCGCGGGGTCGGCGGCGTCGACGGTCGGCGCGATCGAGTAGACGGAGAGGTCCTCGACGTTGTCGTGGTTCCCGACATCGAGGTACCGCACCCGCGCTCCGGCGGCGACGGCATCGGACCGGTAGACGATCGCAGCGTCGGCGTCACCCCGGGTCAGCGCGGCGAGCGTCGCACGGGCATCCGCCGCCCGGGTGATGCTCGACTCCGGGAACGAGACCTCGGCCCGCCGGAGCAGGACCTCCCCGAGGCCGCCGCAGGGCGCGCTCCGCACGCACATCGCGAGGATGCGGGCGCGCCGGACGTCCCGCACCGTGCGCAGGCGGATCGGACCGTCGCGCCGCACCGCGACGACGAGGCGGTTGCGCGCGAACCACGTGCCCCGTCCGCTCGGTCGGACGCGTCCGGCGATGGCGGCGTCCGACCACGACGACTCGGAGGCCGTCGCGAGGACGTCGGCCGGCGCCCCGTTCGCGATCTGTCTCGCGAGCGTCGCCGAGGACCCGAGGTTGAGCCGCACCCGGACCCCCGGGTGGGATCGCTCGAACCGGCGCGCGATGCGGCCCATCACGTCGGTGAGCGAGGAGGCCGCGGACACGGTGAGGGTGCGCGGCCGCGGTGCGGTGGTGGAGCTCGACGCGGCCGCCGGCGGGGCGCCGAGCGCGAGCGTCGGGAGCAGCGCCGCGACCAGCGCGCCGACCAGCGCGGCGCGCGCCACGGGCCCCGGACCGTGCGTCACTCCGTCTCCACGATGACGTTCGTGGCCTTCACGACCGCGGTCGCGAGGTCACCGACCTCGAGGCCCAGGTCGTCGGCGGCCTCCCGTGTGATCATCGAGACGATCCGGTGCGGACCGGCCTGGATCTCGACGACGGCGGTCAGCCCGTCGCGCTCGATCCGGGTGACGATGCCGGGTAGCCGGTTCCGGGCCGACCGGGCCACGGGCGCCACCGCCGCCTGGCGTTCGGCGAGCAACCGAGCCACCGAGGCCCCGTCGATGAGGCGCTGCCCGCCCGCCGTGCGCACGGTGTGGAGGCGGCCCTCGTCGGCCCAGCGGCGCACGGTGTCGACGCTCACGCCGAGGATCTCGGCCACCCGGCCGGGTCGATGGCTGCTCATGCGCCGGCACGGTACCGCCCGAACCTCGCGCCAGCACGCCCGGACGTCTCAGAACCTCGCAGATACGAGGTTCGGGGTCGTCCGCGATTCCTCGGTCGAAGGGTTCAAGGAATCCGGCGGCGCCGCCGATACCCCTGCTGGAACGGGGCACGGTCCGATGCCGGCCCCCGAGGACACAGGAGGTGAGCGATGCGAACTCGACGGACCCTGCGAGGCCTGCTGGTCGGGACGGCACTGCTCACCGCGGTCGTGGGCTTCGTGCCCGCCCAGAGCGCCGGCGCCGCGAACACGGCCGCCGCATCCCAGTTCCTGTCGCTGACGAACTCCCTCCGGGCCAGCCGTGGCCTGCCGAGCCTCCAGGTCGACGGCACGCTCACGGCGAAGGCCCAGGGCTGGGCGCAGCACATGGCCGACACCGGCGTGCTGGCCCACTCCACGCTCACCGCCGGGCTCCCCGGCAACTGGAAGCGGGTCGGTGAGAACGTCGGACGCGGCGGGGACGTGAACACCGTCCACAACGCCTTCGTGGCCTCCGCCGGCCACCTCAAGAACCTCGTCGATCCCGGCTTCACCCACGTGGGCATCGGGGTCGTGGACACCCCGGGCGGCCTCTACGTCGCCGAGGTGTTCATGCAGACCAACGCCCAGCCGAGCGCCCCGGCGCCCTCGGCCGGGAGTGCCACTCCGCAGACCGGGTCCCCGCGACCCGTCGCCGCGGCCCCGAGGAGCGGTGGATCCACCGCCGCCCCGAGCCGCTCGACGGTGAGCAGCGCCCCGGTCGCGCCACCGCCGCCCCCGCCCGCCCCGGAGCGGTTGACGGCGGTCCTGGAGCGCCTCCGAGCGCTCGACGGGTAGGGCCTCGCCCCGGCGACCTCACCCCTGTCAGACGGAAACGAGTGACGATGCCCCGGATGCCCGCCGGGGCATCGTCGCGCAGTGGTCGGGTGCGCCAGCACACGACCACGGAGCGACGCAGAGGATCAGGCCGCACACCCCATCACCCCGGGTGCGCCAGCACACGACCCGGGATCGACCGGGTTCAGCCGAGCTTGAGGACGAACTGCAGCAGGGCGGCGATGAGGATGGCCGCCATGAGCAGGCCGAGGGTGATGACGGTGCCGGGCCTCACTGGTCCTCCTCGGGACGCGTCGTCGAGATCGAGACGCGGGTCGTGGCGCCCTCGATGCGGGGCGTGCCGGGCGGCGGCGGTGCGATGAGCACCTCGGTGCCGATGAGCAGGGAGTGCTCCTGGGCCGCGCTGCGACGATCGAGCGCGATCGAGAGCAACCCGTAGGAGTCGACGACCAGCACGAGTTCGGACGGCTTGGCGTCCGCGTACGTGTGCACCCAGCGCACCATGCCGCCGCGGTCGCGGATGGTGAGCTCGATGGGATCGCCCGGAGCGATGCCGCGATCCGTGAGCACCTCCGGACCGACGTTGAGCTGCGCGTTCCCGAACCGATCGATCCACCAGACCTCGGCCCGCACGGTCTCGCCGTCGATCTCGGCCACCGGCAGCAGGCCCGGGGTCAGCGTGATCGGGTCGACCGCCTCCCCGAGGTCCTCGAACGGCACCCCGGCCGCCAGGAAGCCGGCGGCCGGGGCCATGATGTCGCGGCCCGCGAACGTCGGACCGGGTGCGTCGATCCGGTAGTCGGGGTTCGTGAGCGACACGGCCCGCGTCGCCCCGCCGAGCATGGCGACGGCCGGAGCGAGGAGTCCGTTGTCGGGACCGATGAGGATCGCCCGTTCGGTCTCCACCGCCACGCACCGGCGTTCGGACCCGACCCCGGGATCCACCACGGCGAGGATGATGCCGACCGGCAGGTACTGCGCCGCGCGCACGAGGGTCAGGGCACCCGAGCGCACATCGTGCGGCGGCACGTCGTGGGTGACGTCGATGATCCGCAGGTGCGGGGCGAGGGAGAGCATCACCGAGCGGCAGACGCCGACGAACTCGTCGGACCGGCCGTAGTCGGAGAGGAACGAGACGAACTCGTGGCGGGGGGACGCCACCTCGGTCACGGGTGACTCAGGAGGTGTAGCGGGCGCCGAGGTACGCGTCGACGTCCGATTCGCGCACCCGGAAGGACCGCCCCACGCGCACGGCCGGCAGGTCGCCGGACTTGATGAGGCGGTACACGGTCATGGTCGAGACGCGCATGAGGTCGGCGACCTCCTGGACCGTCAGGAACCTCGACTTCGACAACGGCTGAGACACGTGAGAAGACCCTCCACTCCGAACGGCGGAGACCCTAGGCGGGTGGTGCGCCTGTTGTCGAACGTGGGCGCTGTCAATGACCGATCGGGTCAGGTCGAGGCCGCGCTCGCCTCGTTGGCGAGGGCCGCGAGGACCCGGTATGCGGCCGGGGGACGGCGATCCTGCACGGGGACGACGGTCACCGGCAGGCCTCGGCTCGCCTCAGCACCGAGGGCCACCGCGTCGAGGTCGGCGAAGGCGACCGTCTCGATCCCGGCCCGCACGGCGCCGGCGGCGAACCCGCGATCGGCCACCACCAGGTCCGGCATCTCGACCGCGAAGAGCAGCTCGTGCGCGGCGCGCAGACCCACGTCGGCGACGATCGAGTCGCCGTCGGTGATGACCGCGACGCCGTCCGGCCACCAGAGCCGGCACCGGGCGTGTCCGGCCGCGCTGAACTCCCCCGACTGGGTCCCGATGGCGATGTCGGCCCCAGCGGTGATCGCGACGCGCACGAGGTGGGTGTGCAGCGGCAGCAACGACGCCGGTCGACTGGTCGCGAACGCGATGCGGCCGCCCCGGCGCGCGACGTCGACGATGCGCGCCGCGGCGCGGCGCATCCCGTCGACCGTGTGATCCGGGTCGGTCCAGGACTCGCTGGCCTCCGCGCGCCAGCCCCACACCGTGCGGGCCACCGCCTCGAGCGACCCCTCGGTCAGGGCGTCGAACCGGTCGAGTCCGAGCAGGGCGTCGCGGTGCCCCATCGCGACCCGCCGGAGCACCGAGCGGAACTCGGCGACCCCGATGCGCTCGTGACGCCCGGCGAGCCGGGCCGAGAGGACCTGCTTGGCCGGATCCGGGGCACGTCGCTCGCGCCCTTCGCGCCCTTCGCGCCCTTCGCGCACCGTGGGCTCGGTCACGGGATCGCGCGGGATGAGCGGGTCGGAGTCCTCGAGGCGCGGCGGGCGCCGGTTCACGATCGCCGACCGAGCTCGCGGGAGCGCTCGGTCGCCGCGGTGACGGCCTCGAGGAACGCGGCTCGCACCCCGTTGCGCTCGAGCGCGGCCAGGCCGGCCGCGGTCGTGCCCCCGGGCGAGGTGACGTTGGCCCGCAGCGCCTCCGGACCGTCGTCGCTCGCGAGCAGCAACTCGGCGGAGCCGACGAGGGTCTGGGCGACGAGGTCCACCGCGAGATCGCGCGGGAGTCCGTTGAGCACGCCCGCCTCGGTGAGTGCCTCGACCACGAGGAACACGTAGGCCGGGCCCGATCCCGACAGACCCGTCACGGCGTCGAGCAGGTGCTCGGGGACGCGGGCCACGGATCCGACGTGGGCGAGCAGCCGCTCGGCCGTGGCCAGATCATCCTCGGTCGCATGGGATCCGGCGGCGATCGCCGTGGCGCCACGACCGACGAGCGCCGGGGTATTGGGCATCGCGCGGACCACGGCCCGACCGGGCGCGTGCGCCTCGAGATCGGCGATCGTGACCCCGGCGGCGATCGACACCACGCAGGCGTGCGGTCCGAGCGCATCGATCGCACCGTCGAGCACCGGGGCCACGTCGTTCGGCTTCACCGCGACGACCACGACGTCGGCATCCGCGACCGCCCACGCCGCGCTCGGGCCGATGCGGGTCCCGGGCGCGCTCCGTTCGAGTTCGTGGCGGCGGTCGGCCCGGGCCTCCGCGATCGCGATCGCGTCGGCGTCGTACCCGGCATCGAGGAGGCCCGCGACGAGCGCCTCACCCATGCGGCCACCACCGAGGATCGCGATGCGTTGCACGGGTACGAGGGTAATGCTCCACGCCGCGGATCACCGGGAGTTCGATCCCGGACGCGGGTGGGCCCGAGGAACCTCTCCCGCTCCGCACTTCCCCGAACGGAGGAGGATCAGCACCTCGGGCCGCACCATCGTCCCCACCCGTCGGTGGCGACGGGGCGAACCTACCGGCGCGTCCGTGCACCGGCAAACGGCGAATCACAACCGTGTACGTCGGCGGCGCGGTGCGCGCCGCGGGCCACGCGACGCGCGCGTCGGTCAGGGACGCGCGCCGTACGCGATGCGCACCGCGGGCTGGAACCAGCGCTCGGTGACCTCGTAGATCACCCCGATGATCCGGTCGATCTCATCCTCGGACAGGTGCTCGAGCGCGACCCGCCCCGTGAGGTAGACGTCGCCCTCGGTGCCCATCGAGAACCGGGTGCCGTACAACTGGTGGTTGCGCTGGAGCAGCCAGACCGCGAGTTCGCCCCGGCGGGCGGGATCCTCCGGCGCGGGCAGGAAGAACACCTCGTGGCGCAGGGTCCGCTGGTGCAGGTCGAAGTAGATCGTGGCCGCGTCCCGCCCCTCGCAGCCGAAGCGCACGTACCAGCGCCGCAGCGCCGCGTCGTACTCGACGTGCTGGATCGCCTCGAGGTCCCGGATCGGTCCGGTGAGGTGCCGATCGACGAGCGCGTGGGCCTCGTCGATCACCGGCAGGAGACCGGCTCGCGCGCCACGAGGTCGGTGAGGAGGCGGCGCAGCCGTGCCGCGGTCATGGTCCAGCCGAACCGACGGGACCGCTCCTCGGCCGTCGCCCCGATCCGGGCCGCCAGCGCCGGGTCGCCGAGCAGTCGGGCGATCGGGGCGGCGAAGGCCTCGGCGGTGCGGGACTCGACGAGGAATCCCGTCACCCCGTCGACGACGATCGAGGTGAGCCCGCCCACGGCGGCGGCCACGACCGGCGTCCCGCAGGCCGCGGCCTCGAGGGCCACGAGTCCGAAGGACTCGGCCCGGCTCGGCACCACGCACACGTCGGCGATCCGGTAGAGCGCCGCCACGGCGTCGTGGGGCTGCGGAGGCAACCAGCGGACCTGATCGGCCACACCGAGTTCGTCGCACAGGGCCCGGAGCGCGGCCGCCTCACGTTCGCCCTGGATGCCGCTCGGCCCGCCGACCACGAGCAGGACCGCCCGGGGGTCGCCGAGCGCGGCGAGGGCCCGGACCGCGAGGTCCGCCCCCTTGAGGGGTTGGATGCGGCCCGCGAAGAGCAGCACCGGACGGTCCCCGAGACCGAGGGACCGACGGGTCGCGGCGCGCTCGGCCGCCGTGCCCGGGTTGAAGCGATCGTGGTCGACGCCCGGCGGCACGACCGCCACGCGGTCGCGCACCCCGTCGTAGAGGGTGACGAGGTCCTCGACCTCCGACTCGGTCGAGGCCAGCATGAGGTCGGCGCACCCGATGATCTCGTGCTCGAGACGCGTCCGGTCCTCGGCGTCGTCGTCGATCCCGGCGTCGGCCTTCACCCGGGCCAACGTGTGGAAGGTGGCAACGAGCGGCAGGTTCATCTCGTGCTTGAGCCGGTGGCCGACCGCGCCGGAGATCCAGTAGTTCGCGTGGATCACGTCGGGCCGCCACCGGTCGAGGTGGATCCGGGCCGCGACGGTGAGGTCATCGACGAGGTCGACGAGGTCGTGCTTGCTCACCGGGGCCGGGGGACCGGCCTCGAGGTGGACCACGCGGAACCCGGGTTCGACCTCCACGATCGGGGCGAGCCCGGGGGCATCGGCCCGGGTGAGCACGTCGCAGGCGACGCCGGCCCGGGCGAGGGAGGCCGCGAGCGCGCGCACGTAGACGTTCATGCCACCACCGTCACCGGAGCCCGGCTGGGCGAGCGGGGAGGTGTGGACGCTCAGGACGGCGACACGCCGGGCCCGGTTCACGGAGCGTGATGCTACCCGGCGTCCCCCGGATCGCCACCAGCGGGGTGCTCGCCGGTGAAGGACCGGTAGATCTCGATGAGGGTCTGCTTCTGGCGGTCGTTCAGGCCCGGATCGCGCTGGATGTGCTCGATGAGGCCGGGTTGGTCGTGCTCGTCGAGGATGCCGGCACGCACGTAGAGCGTCTCGGCCGAGATGTGCAGCCCCTTGGCGATCGCCTGGAGGATCTCCGCGCTGGGCTTGCGCAGCCCGCGTTCGATCTGACTGAGGTAGGGGTTCGAGATGCCGGCGAGCTCGCTGAGCTTGCGCAGCGAGATCCGGTCGCGGTGGCGCTGCTCGCGGATGAACTCGCCGAGGTCGCGCAGGCGCGTCTCGAGGCCGTCCGTCGCGGCCACGGTCCTCAGGCTCCGGTGTCGGCGAGCCGCGGACCGAGGACGTCCTCGATCGCGTCGATCACGCCGTGGAGCTGGCGTCGCGTGGTCGACACCTCGACCTCGAGCGTGCGCAGCGCATCGATGGTCTCCGCGAGCTCCGCCTCACTCAGGGTCGGGAGGTTCACGAGGGTGTCGTCGGCGATGAGGTACTCGGTGCCACGGCTCCACGTGATGCTCATCGACGGGGCGAGGATCTCCGGCATGCGCGCGTTGGCGGCCGCCGGGCGCGGACCCTTGTCGGCGAGGATCTCCGGGAGACGGGCGATGAGGTCGGCGATCGAGCCGCCGTCGCGGCGCCGGTCCTGCTCGGCCTGGAGGATCTCGGTGCGGGCCTGCGCGAGTCGCCGCACGTAGGACACCTCGGTCTCGACCTCGACCGCCTCCCGACGCATCGTGCGCAGGGTCTCGACGTCGACGTCGGCGAGCCCCTCGATGTACTCGGGGGCGAGGATCCGGTCGATCCGGCGCGCGTGCTCTGCCATCACGGTGAGGTTATCCCTCCGCCGGATGGTCAGCCGCCGCTCACGGGCGGGAGGATCGCGACCTCATCGCCCGCGCGGACCTCGGTGTCCCGGCCCCGCACCGGTTCCTGACCGTTGATCCAGACGCGCGAGACCGCGAGGACCGCCGCGAGATCGGGGCCGGTCCGACCGACGAGGTCGTCGAGGAGCGCGCCGAGCGGTCCGGCGGGCACCTCGATCTCGGCCGCACCGGCGGCCTCGCGGGCCGCCGCGAAGAGCCGGACCCGGGCGGCCCCGGTCAGGCGGACACCTCGGCGAGACCGTCCTTGATCACGACGTCGCCCTCGGCGGTCCGGGTCTCGTACCCGAACACCCGGTTCCCCCCGTCGGTCCCGGCATCCCAGAACGTGGAGACGATGGTCTGACCGGGGAGCACGGGCCGCGAGAACCGCACGGCGAGTCGGCGGAGGCGAGCCGGGTCACCGCCGGCGACGCCCGAGATCGCGGCCCAGGAGGTGAACGCCATGGTGCAGAGCCCGTGCACGATGATCCCCGGCAGGCCGACCTTGGTCGCGAACTCGGCGTCGAGGTGGATCGGCATGCGGTCGCCCGACGCGTCCGCGTACCGGAAGGTCTGATCGGTGTCGATGGTCTGCTCGACCGTCGCGACCGGCTCGCCCGCCTTCACCGCCGCGGTCAACTTGTGGTCGGGGGCATCCTCCCCCGCGCCGTCCCCACCGGTGACCCCGCGGTAGAAGGTCGTGACGTACTGCTCGACGACGAGCCCGTCGTCGGCCGCGTCCCGGGACTCCACCTTGACGACCACGGTCGTCCCGTTCGGCTTCACGTGGACACCGACCGCAGCGGCCCGGGACCGGAGCGTCGTCCCGGGAGTGATCGCGCGATGGAAGCGCATGTCCTGCTCACCGTGGACGACGAACGCCAGCGCGTCCGGCGGCACGACGTCCATCATCGCGGTGCTCATCGTCCCCCACACGGGGACGACCGCGTACACGGGCGGGGCCTGGTCGCCCGAGCGGTGCGCGGCGATGGGGTCGTTCGTCGCCGCGGCGTAGGCGATCGTGCCGTCGCGCTCGACGGTGGTCTCGACCGGGTCGGTCCAACGGCCGAGGCTCTCGAGTCCGAACTGCATGGCGTTCCCTCCGTGGGGTGCGTCAGCGACGCGGGTCGGGGTGAGCGTTCGTGCGGGCGGTCGGCATCGCCTCGAGGCGGGCCGGGTCGATGGGCTCACCGGTCTCCTCGTCGATGCCGTAGGTGCCGGCCTCGATCCGCGCGATCGCGGCCTGGATCTCGGCGAGCTCGGCCTCGAGGCTCTCGAGGATCGAGAGCTCCTTCTCGCGCTCGAAGAGCTCCGAACCGGCGTCGGCCGGGTGCTGCGAGCGCGTCGCGAGCTCGGCGTGCTCCCCCTCGACCGCGTCGGCCACCTCCTCCCGCAACTCGGCGATGAGACCCGAGACCCGGTCGTTCTCGGCCTCGAGGCGGGCACGTGCTGCTGCGTCGTCCATGCGGCTCAGGCTAGCGAGCCGCCGTCACCGGGGCGATGCCGCAGGATGAGCTCGGCGTCATCGAGCGCCGTGAGGAGCAGGTCGACCCGCGCGCCGAACGCGTCGGTGGTGAGGAGTCGGTGCACATCGAGGGGGCCGATCGGCGCGCGGGCCGCTGCGGCCCATACGGCGGCGACCGGATCCTCCGGGAGCGCGACCGTGAGGTCGACGTCGATCCCGGCCGCCACGGCCGTGGTGAGCACCCGGTCGAGCGCGTCGGCGACCCGACGTCGGGCGGCTGCACCCTCGGGCCCCGGTTCGGGCTCGGCGAGCACCTCGACCACCGCGCTCGGGTACGCGGCGTCCTCACGCCAGGCCTGCACCCGGAGTCGGTGGACCCCGGTGGCCACGAGCGCGTACCGACCGTCCGGGAAGCGGCCGGCCTCGACGATGCGCGCGAGGGTCCCGACCTCGAACCGTCGCTCCCCGCCCCCGACCTCCGAGCCGCGTTCGATGAGGACGACACCGAACTCGCCGTCCCGAGCCAGGCAGTGCTCGACGAGGGCGCGGTAGCGCGCCTCGAACACGTGGAGGGGCAGCATCGCGCCCGGCAACAACGCGGTGCCGAGGGGGAACATCGGGAGCCCCTCGATCAGTTCGCCCGGGCTCGCCATCCGTCGGCCTCCGTCGTGACCACGGCCGCCTCGTCGGCGGGGAGCGTCGCCGCGAGCGCATCGAGCGCCCGCGCCGCCTCGGTGTAGCGCCCGAAACCGCCGAGCACATTGGCGCTGCGCCGGCGCTCCGGACCCGGGAGGCCGGGGACGAGGAGCCGCAGCCGTGCGCTCCAGACGCCCTCCGCACTGCGTCGGGCCACCGCGCCCTGCTGCAGGTTCGTGAGCATGCGGGTGATGATCTCGCCCGGTCCGACCGGCGCGAGGAAGGCGGGGTGCCAGAGCGCACCCGCCCCCGCGACCGACCGGAAGCGGACGCGGCACCCGGCGCCGTCGAGGGGCGCGGCGCCGGTGAAGGGATCGAAGAACAGGTCGGGGTCGCGCGCGTCGCGGGCGAGGAAGTGGCCGGGCATCCCGATGCCGAGCACCGGGACGCCGATCCGCCGACCGACCTCCATCATCACGACGACGAGGGTGATCGGGATCCCGAGGTGACGTGCGAGCACATCGTTGAGGTAGGAGTTCCGCGGGTCGTCGTAGCCCGCCGTGTTCCCGAGGAACCGGTCCCCCGAGAACAGGTGCTCGGCCAGCACCGTCGCGTCGACCCCGGGCCGGTGCAGATCCGGGTGGCGCGCGATCCGATCGAGCGCGACGAGTTGCTCGTCGATGTCGAGTCCGGGGTACGCGTGCGCGGCGATCGCCATCGCGGCGACGTCGAGTCGCATGGCCTCACCGCGCTCGACCTCCTCGATGAAGCGCAGGGTCGCCGGGGCCGTCTCCCACTCCACGGTCGGCACGGTAGTGGCCCGCGTACACTCGGCGGGTGCCGACCGAGCCCCGCGACGCCGCCCTCGCCCGCCTGCGCGCGGCCGGCCAGCGCGTCACGAAGGGCCGCGAAACGCTCATCGCGGTCCTCGCCGCGACCGACCATCCGCTCACCCTGCCGGAGATCCTCGCGATCGGACCGGATCTGGCCCAGTCGACCGCGTATCGCAACCTCACCGCGCTCGAGCAGGCCGACGTCGTGCGCCGGGTGAACGGGGCCGACGAGTTCGCGCGCTACGAGCTCGCCGAGGACCTCACCGAGCACCACCACCACCTCATCTGCGGACGGTGCGGACGGGTCGTCGACGTGGGCGCGCCGGCCGGCCTCGAGGCGGCGGTGGAGCGCGCGGTCCGGGAGATCGAGCGGGAGCACGGCTTCGCGGTGCGCCACCACCGGGTCGACCTCGTCGGTGTCTGCGCCGACTGCCGCTAGCGGACCGTGACCGTCGCGGTCGCCGTCTCCTCGGTGATCGGATCGGTGAGGATCTTCACCGTCATCCTCCAGTCGCCGGCCACCGGGAGGGCCAGACCGGATGACAGGTAGTGGTCGACCCCGGCCCGGCGCATCGGGACGTCGATCGGATCGATGCCCTCGGCGGGCAGTTCGAACTCGACCGACACGTTGAGCGCGCCGGCGGGGCCGCCGGCCCGCTGGGACAGCGTGAGGTGCACCTCGTTCGGACCGACGCGGGCCGGGGTCACGACGACGTCCGCGAGGATCGGCCCGGCGTCGAGCGTCGCCGCGAACGGGGCGGAGCGGACCGACGCCGTCGGCGCGGTGTCGACGAGCAGCGCGGTCACCCCGAGGACGACGGCGAGCAGCACGACCTCGACCACGACCGACCGGAGGAGGTGGCGGCGCGCCGAGTCCTCGGGGAGCACGTACCGGATGGTGTCGACGCCCTCACCCGACGGCACGAGCGAGTGGCCGCGCCGACTCGGGACCGGCTCGCCCGCGGCGATGCGCTCGGCCCGCTCCAGGTCGGCGGCGGCGAGTTCCTCGGCGTCGAGGGCCCAGCGCCGGTGCACCGCGTCGCGGGCGACCGTGGCGACGAGCAGGGTCACGAGCACGAGGCCGACCTTGATCGCGAGCAACCGCCCGTAGTCCGTGTCGAACACCCCGGCGAGGCCGCCGAGCTCGCGCCAGGCCCGAGCGAGCCCGGTGAGCACGACGCCGAGCACTGCGAGCGTCGCGACCCGGGACCAGACCGGGGTCCGGGCGAGCGCGTCCTCGGCGTCGGCGCGGGTCACGAGGAGGACGAGCAGCGTCAGACCACCGACCCAGACCCCCATCGCGAGCACGTGGAGCGTGTCCACGAGGACGGCGACGCCGTTCATCGGACCGACACCCGCATGGCCGCCGATCCCGGGGGACGCCGCGATGCCGACGAGCGCGACCAGCATGACCGGGGTCGACCAACCGGGACGCGGGTCGCGGCGCGCGGTCAGGAGCACCGGCCCGAGGGCGAGGACGAGGAGGGCGCGCACCAGCAGCACGGCACCGAGGCGCGTCCCGGCGACGTCCCCCCAGAGGGCCGGGCGGAACGCATCGGCGAGCGGGAGCCCGCCGGCGTAGGGGCCCTGCAGCATGAACGCGAGGAGCGTCCCA
This sequence comes from Acidimicrobiia bacterium, assembly GCA_023262065.1. Taxonomy (GTDB): domain Bacteria; phylum Actinomycetota; class Acidimicrobiia; order IMCC26256; family IMCC26256; genus IMCC26256. The sequence goes on from JALRDW010000099.1 coordinate 17,985, forward strand.
CCCAGCAGCACGCCCCAGGCGATCACGAGCAGGCGGCGTACTCGGTCGAGCGCGAGCGTGCCGGGCCACACGAACGTCGCCCCGAGCAGCACACCGATGACCAGCGCCATCGCCGCGAAGACGAGGAATCGGACGATCGTGTAGATCAGGTCCACGGTGCCGTCGGTCGTGCTCCCGGCGAGGAAGTCGCCGGCGATCCGATCGGCCGCCGCACCCTCGCTCGCCGCACCCACCGAGAACGTGAACGCCCCGCGCACCGGGTGCGAGTCGCCGGAGAGCACGCGCCAGGTGACCACGTAGGTCCCGTCGTCGAGCTCGGGCAGCGTCACTCGCACCACGGAGGGCCGGTCCGGCAGTGTCGCGGGCTCACCGGTGCGGATCGTGTCGCCGCCCGCAGCGAGCACCCGGACCCCGCCGAGTCCGACCGACACCTCCTCGGTGAACCGCAACTCGATGGCGGCCGGTGAGGTCGGGACGATCGCGCCGGCCGCCGGGTCCGTGGTCTCGAGGGACGCGTGCGCGTGGGCGGGCGCGGCGGCGATGCCGAGCGCGGCCGCCGCCATCGCGCCGACCGCGACGAATCGCCGGAACCGACCCCTCACCCCCATGCCCGGCCATTCTGCCCGCGCCGGGGACCCTCGCACGGTCGCCGGTACGATCCGGACACTGTGGCCCTCACCCTCCGCCGCCGATGCGACCGCAGCACCGCGGCCCGCCGCAGCGCGGCCGTCGTGTTCGGCATCGCCGCCGCACTCCTCGCATCCGTCGCCGCGGCGGGTCCCGCCGCAGCCCACGGACTCGGGGGGCCGGAACCGACCGACGAGGTGGTGACGGTCGCCGGGGTCCGTCCGGCGGCGTCGGGGATCCGGGTGCGCGCGATCGACCTCGGGGAACGGCTCGAGCTCACGAACGGGTCCGACGCGACGGTGGTCGTGCTCGGCTACGAGGCCGAGCCGTACCTGCGGATCGACCGACGCGGGGTCTGGGAGAACCGGCGATCACCCGCGACCGCGCTCAACCGATCGGACACGCCGACCGGTACCGTCCCCGCCCGCCTCGACGCCGCGGCCCCGCCGGTCTGGGTACGGGTGTCGGGCTCCCCGAGGGCGCGCTGGCACGATCACCGCGCGCACTGGATGGGCCGGGGACAGGTGCGGGACGAACCGTGGGAGATCCCGGTGCGCATCGACGGGACCGCGGCACGCA
>JALRDW010000051.1 GCA_023262065.1 Acidimicrobiia bacterium
TTTCGGGTTGGGCGCCTGGAATTCCGAACTGATCGTGCTTGTGGATACCGACCGGGGCCTGGAGATCCTGGGCCGGGCTGGCGCCGCGGGCCATCACCAGTTCACCTCGATCCGCACTTCCGGCGATCTCGCCCTGGACGACGGCGAGGAAGAAGTTCGCGTCGACGGTGTCCGGGAGCGGCACTGCGAGGATCTCCTCGTGCTCCGGGCCGGGCGTCCACTCGGAGCCGGTCCGGATCGAGAGCACCTTCGCGATCCGGCGGGCATGGGCCCGCTCCTCGACGCCGTTACGACGCAGCAGTTCCTTGGCCTCGGGGTCCTCCACCCGATCGGCGAGGCCCTGGTAGAGCACCTCACCGCTCACCTCGAGCCGGTAGATGAGTTCGAGCGCCTCGACGTCGAGTTCGTCCTTGGCGGCGAGCGCCGCGTTGGCGGAGAAGAAGTCGTACTCGGGCATCCGGGGCTCCATCGATCGGGGGACGGCGGCACCGTACCCCGATCCGGCCCGCGGATCAGTTGCGTCGCAGCGCCCGCAGCGGCGCGGTCAGGCGCCACGAGATGGTCCGTCGGGTCCCGTCGACCTCGGCCCTCGTCGCCGCGTGGGCCGCTCGCTCGGTCTCGAGGGCGGACTGCACCTCGGCGAGGGTCCCGATGAGCCCGGCGTTCATGGTCTCGGCCTCGACCACGCAGGTCTCGAGGGCCGCGATCCGCGCCTCGGCCGCCCGGATCTCGACCGCGGGCGGTCGCATCGCGGCGCGGTAGGCACCGCTCCGGCGTTCGCCGCGCCGCCCGGGCGGCGAGGACGACGAGAACAACGGGTTCTCGGCGTTGTCGAGTTCGAGGATCGCGGGTTCGATGTCGTGCTCCATGAGCGCGACGTTGAGGGAGAGCTGGTCGCGGCGCGAGTAGCGGAGCAGGTGGTCGAACCAGGTCCGCATCGCGGCCTCCACCGCGGGATCACGGCGGCGGGCGATGAACCCGGCCGAGAACGGTCGCTGCTCGAGGACCTCGGGGTGGAGTGCGGCGTAGTGCATGTACTGCTCGTAGACGCGGGCCGGGTCGTCGAGACCGTCGTCGGCCACGACGAGGAACTCGTCCGCGACGCTGTCCCGCGACGAGTGCCGGACGAGCGCGAGGTCGTGGTCGGCGAGCACGCCGTCGAGGATGGTCTCGGGGAGCTCGCGCAGGGTGATCGCGTTGTCGATGAAGAGCGTCTCGTCGCACTCCGGGACGTACTCGTGGAGGAGGACCTTGATCCGACGTGCGCTGCGTACCGGATCCCGTCCGAATGCGGGCTCGACGACCCGGATCTCCCAGGTGTCGCTGACGAGCGCCGGGTCGTCGGTGACACAGATGAAGCGGAGGTCGCTCCGTGCCGCGACCGGTTGCTCGGAGAGCGGTTCGTACCCGGCGATGAGCGCGGTGACGACCGCGCGGTCGGACGCCATTCAGTCGCCGTCGACCACGAGGGTCCGACCGCCGTCGGCGAGGCGCAGCGTGATCTCGCCCGCGAGGAGTCGGTGCACGAGGTCGCCCACGACCAGGGCGCGCCAGCCCTCGTCGAGGCGGCCGGGCCGACCGGCGACGATGGCGGTGATGTCGGCGCGGGCCGCGACCATCGCCGGATCGAGGCCGAGGTTGCGGGCCCGCTGCCCGACCAGCGCGCCGGCGAGCGTGATCGCAGCGCCGAGCCCGCGGTCGTCGGGTTCGTCCGGCGGCGACACGAGTCCGGACGGATCCATGGCGAGCCCGCCGGCCACCGCATCGAGGATGGCCTGCACGCTGCGGGGGTCGTTCGGGACGCCGCGACACCCGTCGAGGTCGGCCTTCGAGCGCGGCTGCCGGGCGATGATGCTGTCGAGTCCGAGGTCGCCGATCACGTTGCGCGGCGGTACGTTGCGCGCCCGGGCGGTCTCCTCGCGCCACGCACACAGCGTCTGGGCGACTCGGGCCCGATCACCCTTGAGCGAGCGGGCGCCGCGCACCCGCCACCAGGCCCGGGCCGGGTCGGCGGGTTCGGGCGGGACCCGGGTCGCCTCGCACTCGTCGAGGGCCCAGCCCCAGCGTTCCTCGCCGATCTCGTCCCGCAATCGGTCGGCGAGGTCGTGGAGGTGCGCGACGTCGAGCGCGGCGTAGCGGCGCGCCGACTCGCGCAGCGGTCGCGCGGTCCAATCGGTGAGGCGGTCGCCCTTCTCGAGGGTGACGCCGAGGTGCCGCTTGCAGAGGGTCAGCAGCGACTGGTTGCCGGCGCCCGCGAACGCGGCGGCGATCTGCGTGTCGATGAGGTTCGCGGGTCCGGTGCCCACCTCGCGCTGGAGGATCTCGAGGTCCTGGCGCGCCGCGTGGGCGAGCATGGTGCCCGGACCCTCGAGCAGGGGTGCGACGAGCCGCACGTCGCAGGCGAGGGGGTCGACGAGCCAGATCCGCTCGCCGTCCGAGATCTGGAGCAGCGCGAGGGTGGGGTAGTAGGAGCGCTCGCCCTGGAACTCGGTGTCGAGCGCGTAGCGCTCGGCCCGACGCAGCACCTCCACCGCCGTCGCGAGGTCGGCGTCGGTCGCGACCCAGACGGGTTCGGGCGGGGCGGGGGCGTCGGTCACGGGTGCGAACCGTAATGGCTCGGCGCGGGTGCGCCGCACGGGGGACGCCGACGGCATCCCCGGCGAATTCCCGCACCGGTGGTACTTTGCGCGCCGTTCCCACGGGCGGAGCACCCCGGAAGGCAGGCAGTCATGACAGGTGTTGAGATCGACTTCTTCAGCATGGGGCCCAATGGCGGCCTCGCGTACCTGACCCGATACGCGCACGTGGTCTTCGGCGTCGCCTGGATCGGGCTCCTGTACTACTTCAACTTCGTGCAGGTGCCGGCGTTCGCCGAGATGGAGGCCGCGGCCCGCAACAACGCGATCGACAAGCTCGCGAGCCGGGCCCTGTGGTGGTTCCGGTGGGCCGCCGTCGCCACGGTGATCTCGGGCATCCTCATCATGTGGGCCCAGGAGCAGCTCTCCGGCGGGGAGTACTTCAAGTCGCCGGCCGGCATCGCGATCTCGACCGGCATCCTCCTCGCCCTCACGATGTTCGTGAACGTGTGGGGCATCATCTGGCGGAACCAGAAGGTCGTCATCGCCAACGCCCGCAACGTGCAGGCCGGCGGCGAGGCCGACCCGGCGGCGGCGGGGGCGGGCCGCAAGGCGCTCCTCGCCTCCCGGCAGAACGCGATCTACTCGCTCCCGATGCTCGCCTTCATGGTCGGCACGAGCCACTTCGGCGCGACCGGTGCCGCCGACGGCGGGCAGCGGGCCCTCTACTGGGGGATCACCGCCCTCATCTGGATCGTCCTCGAGCTCAACGCGCTCGGCGTGTTCGGCAAGGACCCGGGGGGCACGCGCAAGATCTACGACACCCACAAGGCTGCGCTCGTCACCGGTCTCGTGTACCTCGTGGTCCAGCTCGGCCTCTACAAGTTCATCCTGGCCTGAGCCGGACCGCCGTTCGACGCATGAGGGCGCCCCACGGGGCGCCCTCATCGCGTCACCGATGGTGCGGCGGTATGCGGGCCGGGGGAGCCGTGCGGGGTGTCAGCGCAGACGCCAGTCGATGCGCTGGCCGGACTCGAAGGCGCGCTGGCCCTCGGCGAGCGACTCCTGGTTCGTGCCGAGTCCGACGTACGCGTACCCCAACTTGAGCGCCTGGCGGGCGCCCATCTCCCGGGCGGCCCACAGGGCGCGCACCGTGCCCTGGATCGCGAGCGCGGGCTGCGACGCGATGATGCGTGCCGCCCAGTCCGCTCGCTCGCGCAGTTCGGCGCCGGGAACGACCTCGCTCACCAGACCGACCTGGTGGGCGCGCTGGGCGGAGAGGCGCTCGTAGTTGCCGAGCAGCGACATCCGCATGATGTCGCCGAACGGTGTGATGCCGGCGAGGTGCATCGGTTCGAACGACGCCGTCATCCCGTAGGTGACGTGCGGGTCGAAGAACGTCGCATGGTCCGCGGCGATGATGAAGTCGACCTCGCCGAGCATGTAGAAGGCGCCGCCGCACGCCATGCCGTTGACCGCGGCGATGACGGGCTTCCAGAGGTCGCAGGACTTCGGACCGAGCCGGTCGCCCGGGTCGTTGAACATGAACGGGGTCTCGTCCCCCGCGCCGACGATGTCCTCGATGTCGCCGACCTCGCCCCGGCCGTCGCCCATCGCCTCGATCCGATCGATGCCGGTGCAGAACGCACGGTCGCCGGCCCCGGTGAGCACGATGCAGCGCACCGGGTCGTGGCGGCGCAGCGCCCGCCAGAGTCCGTGCAGTTCTCGCTGCATCTGGAGGTTGAACGAGTTGAGGCTCTCGGGGCGGTTGAGCGTCACCCAGGCGACGCCGTCCTGCTCCTCGTAGGTGAGGGTCTCGAAGTCGGTCTGCACGGCGGTCCTCGTCTTCGTCGTCGGGCCCGGGCGGGCGCCGGCGAGTGTACGCAGGCGGGACCGCGGGCGGCTCGGTCAGGTCGGGTCGCCCGACTCGGCGACCCGGCGTTCGATCGCCGCGAGGGCGAGGCGCTGGGTGGTGCGTTGGTGGAGGTACTCCACGACCCGGGTCACGAGCGGAGCCATGCGGGCCGCCGACGCGTCGATCCGGCGTCGGAACTCGGTGAAGTCCGCCTCGGGGAGGGCGGGGCCGCGGCGGCCGGCGAACACCTCGACCACCTCGGTCTGCATCGCCTCGATGTGGAGCACTTGGATGCGCACGAGTTCGAGGAGGATCTCGGTGGGCATACCGATGCGCTGGAGCTCGGCGAGGGCGCGCAGCGCATCGAGGTCGTTGGTGTCGTAGCCGCGCTGGCCGAACTCCTCGGGGGTCCGCAGCAGCCCCTCGGCGCGGACCGCATCGACGACCGCGGGCTCGAGACCGCTCCGCTCGACGAGGTCGTCGAGGGAGTAGGAGAGCGCGCCGGCTCCGTCGAAGACCTGCGCGACGAGATCGGCACCGCGGTCGGTGTCGAGGAGCGCACGGATCGCGGCGAGGGAGAACCGTTTGGCCTGCAGGTCGCGGATCCGCTCGAGGCGGTCGAGGTGCTCGGCCCCGTACACCTTCGTCCGGCCGACGCGGGTGGCCGGCGGGAGCAGCCCCTCCCGTCGGTAGAAGCGGATCGTGTCGACGGTGAGACCCGCCTCCCGGGCGAGATCGTCGATCCTCCACTCGGTCGGCTGGGTCGGCACGGGTCCTCCGGCTCGGTGGTCGGTCGGTCTGTGATGTCCGTCACACTGTGCGAGTCATGACTCTGAGAGAGATTACTCTCAGTCACGGAGCCCGCACCGCTTCCCCCATCCGAGAGCGGGCTCAGGATCGGAGACTCATCGTGGAGCACGAAGAGCGAGATCGAGCAGCGGCGGTCCGCAACTGGATCGTCCGGCAACTGGAGTGGGAGCACTCGCTCGAGACCCTGCGGGAATCGGACGAGGCCGCCCACCGGGATCGTGGTGCGGAGGGAGATGGGCCCGCCCGGGCCGCCTGACCCCCACGACGGAGATCCGTCGCCCTCCCCCCGGGGCGCACGGATCGACCACACGAGGACGCCTCCGGCATCGGTCCCCCCGCCGAGCCCGGAGGCGTCCTCGCGTCCGGGCCCACCCCGCGCGGCGCAGCGGGGACGATCCGGGTCCGGTCACCAACCCCGGAAGTCGGGGTCCCGCCGCTCGAGCATCGCCGCGGTGCGCTCCTGGCCGTCGGCCGTGCCGAGGTTGAGTTCCACGTAGACGCCCTCCTGTTCCAGCACGACGGCGCGCGGGTTGTCGACCGCCGAGTGGAGGAGGTGCTTCGCCCAGCCGAGCACCTTCGTCGGCTTCGCCGCGAGCCGGGCCGCGAGGGCCTCGACCTCCGCCCCGAGGTCGGCGGCCGGTACGACGCGGTTCACGATGCCGAACTCGCGGGCCTGCTCGGCCGACAGGGTGTCGCCGAGGAGCACGATCTCCTTGGCGCGGTGCATGCCGACGATGTGGGGGAGCAGGTAGGCGAAGCCGCCGTCGGGCAGCAGGGCCTTGGACGCGAACACGTCGACGAAGCGTGCGGTGTCGGCGGCGACGACGAGGTCGCACGCCAGCGCCAGCATCGCCCCGCCGCCGGCGGCCGTGCCGTTGAGTGCAGCGATGACCGGCTTCTGGCAGTCCTGGATCGAGGTCATGAGCGTCTGGAACCCCGCCCGCATCATCTCGACCGCCTGACCGACGACGAAGTCCGGCGCGCCCTCGGGGCGCTCCGGCGCGGGCGGGCGGACCCGCAGGTCGGCCCCGGTGCAGAAGTGACGATCCCCGGCGCCGGTGAGCACGACGCACCGCACCGCGAGGTCGGTGTGGGCCCGCCGGAACTGCTCGATGAGTCCGTCGCGCACCGTGTACGGGATGGCGTTCGACGCGTCGGGTCGGTTGATCGTCAGCGTGAGGACGCCGTCCCGGAGTTCGGTGAGCAGTTCGCGGTCGGTGTCGGGCATGGGTCCTCCGGTGCGGCCGATCGGGCGGGCCGAGCATACGGGGCGCGCCGGAGCGCAGGATCCCGAGCGGCCGACCCGGTACCGTGCGGACGAGCGCCGGCATGCGGCGACGGGCGAACGGGTGCCGCCGTCCGGCGGGGCCCACGACGAGGAGGTACGGCGACGTGAGGATCAGCGTGAACTTCGACCTCTGCAAGTCCAACGCGGTGTGCATGGACGCGGCCCCGACCGTGTTCGAGGTTCGGGACGACGGGTACCTGTACGTGCTCCAGGAGGAGCCGGGCGAGGAGCTGCGGGCCGAGGTCGAGGCGGCGGCCGCGACCTGTCCGACCCAGGCGATCACCGTCGAGGGCTGAGCGACCGTGGACTCGATCGCGGTCGTCGGCGCCTCCCTCGCGGGTCTGCGCGCCGTCGAGACGCTCCGACGGCTCGGCTTCGCCGGTCGGCTCACGCTCATCGGGGCCGAGGCGCACCTGCCCTACGACCGGCCGCCGCTCTCGAAGGAGCTGCTGTCGGGGGAGTGGGACCGCGACCGGGTCGTGCTGCGGAGAGCGCCCTACGACGAACTCGACCTCGAACTGCTCCTCGGGTTCCGGGCCACGGCGCTCGACGTGGCGACGCGCACGGTCACGCTCCACGACGGGCGCACCGTTGCGGCCGACGGCATCGTGCTCGCCACGGGCGCGGCGCCGCGCACCCTCCCCGGTCTGCCGACGCTCGACGGCATCGTGACCCTGCGGACCCTCGACGACTGCATGGTGCTGCGGGGTGCGATGGAGCGCGGGGCACGGATCTGCGTCATCGGCGCGGGGTTCATCGGGGCGGAGGTGGCTGCGACCGCCCGGTCCCGCGGCCTCGACGTCACGGTGCTCGAGGCCCTCGACGCGCCGATGGTCCGCGGGGTGGGGACGCGCATCGGCGCCTCGTTCGCCGCGCTGCACCGGGCCAACGGCGTCGACCTCCGCACCGGCGTCCGCGTCGAGGCGGTCGAGGGGGACGGGCGGGTCGAACGGGTGCGGCTCGCCGGCGGCGACGTCGTGGCCTGCGACGTGCTGCTCGTCGCGGTCGGCGCCGCACCGAGCACCGGTTGGCTCGAGGGCTCCGGACTCACGCTCGACGACGGCGTCGTGTGCGACGAGACCCTGCTCGCCGCCCCGGGCGTCGTCGCCGCAGGTGACATCGCGCGGTGGCCGAACCCGACCTTCGGCGGGGAGTCGATGCGCATCGAGCACTGGACCAACGCCGCGGAGCAGGGGATGCATGCAGCGACCCGGCTGCTCGCCGAGGATGGCGCGGCTCCGGCGTTCGCCACCGTGCCGTTCGTCTGGTCCGACCAGTTCGGCGTGAAGATCCAGAGTGCCGGCCGGTTCTCGGCCGCCGACCGGATGGAGGTCGTGCACGGCTCGATCGATGAGCACCGGTTCGTGGCGATCTTCGAACGGCACGGGCGCGTCTCGGGGGTGCTCGGATGCTCCGAGCCGCGCCGGGTCATGCAGTACCGGCGGCTCATCGGGGCCGGGACCCCGTTCGCCGAGGCGCTCACCGCGGTCGAGTAGGGCGTGCGGGTCGCGCGGTCGGCGGGCCCGACGCCCGTACGATGCCGCCGTGCCGTCCCTGCTCGTCACCAACGACTTCCCGCCGAAGGTCGGGGGCATCCAGTCGTACCTGCACGAACTCTGGCGTCGCCTGCCGCCGGAGGACACGACGGTGCTCACGACGCCGTACGCGGGTGCGGCGGACTTCGACGCGGAGCAGGCGTTCCGGGTCGAGCGGGTGAGCGAGCGGGTGATGCTGCCGACCGGGTCGCTCGCGGCTCGGATCGACGCGCTCGCCCGGGAGGTCGACGCCGGGGTGATCCTGCTCGATCCGGCCCTCCCACTCGGTCGCCTCGGTCGCCGACTCGAGGCCGCCCCCCACATCGTCGTCGCCCACGGCGCCGAGATCACGGTGCCCGGTCGTCTGCCCGGCTCGCACCGGGTGCTCGGGCAGGTGCTGCGCGGGGCCGACGCGGTGATCGCGGCCGGGGAGTACCCGGCACGCGAGTGCACGCACGCGGCGGGCCGTGTCCTCCAGGGCATCGTGGTGCCGCCCGGTGTGGACGTGGATCGATTCCGACCCGTCGCCGACGACGCCGAACGGGCGGGGACCCGCACCGCCCTCGGACTCGATCCGGACCGTCCGTTGGTCGTCGGTGTGAGCCGCCTCGTGCCGCGCAAGGGCTTCGACGTGCTCATCGACGCGATCGCAGGTGTCGATCCCTCGGTCGTGCTCGCGATCGCAGGGGCCGGCCGTGATGCCGAGCGCCTGCGCCGGATCGCCGAGCGGCACGACCTCCTGCGCTCGGGTCGGGTGCGGTTCCTCGGGCGCATCCCGTTCGAGGAGCTCGTCGCGCTCCACCGCGTCGGGGATGTGTTCGCGGCACCCTGCCGCGACCGCTGGGGCGGGCTCGAGGCCGAGGGCTTCGGCATCGTGTTCCTCGAGGCGGCGGCGAGCGGCGTGCCCGCCATCGCCGGACGCAGCGGAGGCAGTCACGAGGCCGTGCGCGACGGCGAGACGGGGTACGTGGTCGAGCCCCGCGACGTGGCCGCGCTGCGGGAGCGCATCACGGCGTTGCTCGCCGACGATGCGGGGCGGCGGGCCATGGGCGCAGCGGCGCGGACCTGGGCGGTCGCGGAGTGCTCCTACGACGTCCGGGTGGCGCCCCTGGCCCGACTCGTCGCCGGCGATCCTTCCGACCTGGTGCCGCTGCCCGGCGCCTGAGGGATCGGGCCGCGGGGCGCGTACGCTGGCTCCGTGTCCGCCTCGCCCCCGTCGCCGATCGACCGCACGGCCGAGGGTCGGGCGATCGTCCTCGTCTCGTGGTGGTCCGACGTCGCGCTGGCCCTCGCCGTGCTCCCACCCGTGGTCGGTGTCGATGCGTTCGACGGGGTGTCGGTCGGCGCGTCGATGGTCTCGTTCCTCGTCGCGATGGTCGTGTGGGTGTGGGCGCTGGTGCTGGCCGGGGCACGGACGACCCGGGGCGACGACGTGCAGATCGCGAGCCTCTTCCTCGTGCAGGGTGCGGTGGAGGGCACGCCGCGTCGTTCGCTCTACCTCTCGTTCGCCTGCTGCATGGTCATCACGACGATCGCCGCCGCGTCGGACCCGTTCGTCGTCCTCGCCCCCATGCTCCCCCTGGGGTTCGTGGGGCTCTGGGGGGCCCGCCACGGTGTGTACCCTGCACGGCGGGACGCCACCCCGACCCGGCGACCCGCACCGCCGGGCCGCGCCGGACCCGCTGCCGGCGCCCCCGAACCGGATGAGGAAGGCTGACGTGTCCGAGACCGTGCACGAACGGATCCGCATCGATGCCGCCCGTGATGCCTGCATCGCGGTCGTGCTCGACTTCGAGGCGTACCCGGCCTGGGCCCGCGACCTCAAGGCGGTCACCGTGGTCGAGCGCGACGCCGAGGGTCGCGCCGCGAAGGTCGAGTTCCGGGCCGCCGGCATGGGCAAGTCGTTCACCTACGTGCTCGCGTACGACTACTCGGCCATGCCGGAGCGCCTGTCGTGGGTCCTCGACCACGGCGACTCGCTGCGGGCGCTCGACGGCACCTACCGGTTCGAGCCCGACGGTGAGGCCACCCGGGTGCACTACGACCTCACCGTCGACGTCACCATCCCGCTCCCCGGCCTCATCAAGCGCCGCGCCGCCGGGATGATCACGGGCACGGCCCTGCGCGACCTCAAGAAGGCCGTCGAGCGCGCCTGACCCCGCCGGTGTCCACACGTGGACGCCGGTCCGGTCCGCCCCGTACGCTCCGATCGTTCGGGATCACCGGTCCGAGGGAGGGAGTGGGTATGCGCGATCCGGGCACGCCGCGACGCAACCCCCTCTTCGACCACACCTTCGACGAGGCCGACGACGGCGCCGTACCGTTCGTCGGAGCCCCGGAGGACCGCGCCGAGCCCCGGCTGCGAGCCCTCGACGATCCGGGCGCGTGGAGCGACGACTTCGACTGGGGTGACGACCCGTTCGGCGACCCGTACGCCGAGCGGGACGCCGAGTTCGGCACCGACGACCCGTTCGCCCGCCGTACCGAGGCCCCGACCGATCCGCTCGGCGGACTCACCGGCATCGTGGCGGCGCTCACCGAGGCCCAACCCGACGCGGTCGAGCACCTCGTGACCGCGGCTCACGAGGTCGTGCTCGCCGTCAAGACGGTGGTCGACGCGACCGAGGCGGCCCTCGCCCAACAGCGCGCCGACCTCGCCGCCCAACGCGAGGCCCGCGAGCAGGCGTGACGGGTCCGGGATGACCACCTCCGTCGGGATCGATCTCGGAGGGACGAACCTGCGCACCGCGGTCGTCGATGGAGCCGGTGAGATCCTCGTCGAGGACCGCCGCCCGGCGCCGACCGGTTGGGAGGCCCTGCGCGCCGCGATGGTCGACGCGATCGGCGCGGTGCGGACGGAGTGCCCGGACGTGGCCGCCGTGGGCGTCGGCGCGGCGGGCATGGTCGGCCGTGACGGGGTCGTGCGGTACTCGCCGAACGTGCACGCGTTCTCGGACACGCCGGTGCGCCGGGACCTCGAGGCCGCGACCGGTCTGCCCGTGGTCGTCGACAACGACGCGAACGTCGCCGCGTACGCCGAGGTGCGGGTCGGTGCTGCGCGCGGCTGCGACCACGCGCTCGTCATCACCCTCGGCACGGGCATCGGGGGCGGGATCGTCGTCGATGGGAAGGTCCTGCGCGGTGCGAACGGGTTCGCCGCCGAGGTCGGGCACTTCCAGATCGATCCGCACGGCGCGCGGTGTGCGTGCGGGGAACCCGGGCACTGGGAGGCCCTCGCCTCCGGCAACGCGCTC
>JALRDW010000117.1 GCA_023262065.1 Acidimicrobiia bacterium
AACCGCAGCCAGAACAGCAGCCCGAGGCGGAGCCGGAGAAGACGTCCGAGGCGGTCGCCGTGTTGGTTGTGGATGACGCCGTGCCCGATTCCATCGCGCTCGCCACGTCAAAGGGGTTCACCATGCAGGAGGTCACGGACCCGCAGGTCGCGCTCACCGCACTCGGCGAGGTGCTCGGACTCGATCTCCTCGGCGCGTGAGGGTCCCGGTCTAGGCGTCCGGCGGCTGCATCACGTGGAGCACGAGGCTCCGGCGGTACTCCCCGTCGATGAAGATGCTCGCCTGCACGGGCCCGTACCGCTCGACCGCCACGTTGCGCAGATCGAGCGTGATCGGGATCGACGGCTTCTCGTCGATGAGCAGCAGGTCGGGCGAGCCGAACTCGAAGGTGCCGTTCACGTCGACGAGTTCGTTGCCGTCCTCGTCCACCACGTGCACGCGCAGCGAGTGCTGCTGCTGGGCCTCGAGCCGCTCGAGCTGGATCACGAACGCCGCGAACACCCCGAGTGGGGCCGGGAACTCGTCGCGGTGGCAACGGGTGACGCCGCCCGAGGACACGAAGAGCAGGCCCTCGCGGACCTGGGCGAAGTCGCAGAGCATGGCGCTGGTGATCTCCATGGGCGGCGAGCCTAGGCCGGGAGACCCCGGGCCCCGGCCCGGCTCGGAACCGGTACGCTCCGACGCGTGGAGGCACCGGGCGACGAGGGCACCGAGCAGCACGACGAGCGATCGGTGCCGACCCCGGCAGCGCCCCCGGTCGCCGCGTGGTACGCGGACCCGGCGCGTCGCCACCAGTTCCGCTACTGGGACGGCACCGCCTGGACCGGCAACGTCGCCACCAACGGCGTCACGTCCTGGGACCCGCCCTACACCGACCACCCGCACGGGGCCGCGAGCGCGCCACCGGCCACCGCGATGGTCGTACCGCCCCCGGTCGACCTCACCGGCCTGCGCCTGCGCCGGACGAGCGGCCTCGCCACCGCGCTGGGCTGGCTGCTCGGGATCGCGTGCGGCGCGTTGGTCGCGCGGATCGGCGCCGCCTGCTTCCGCATCGCACAGGTGCGCACCGCGGACTCCTGGGACGAGTCCAAGGACCCTGCGCCGATCATCCGCCGCCTGCAGGACGCCGACAACTACCTGGAGGCCACGAGTGCGATCGCGGCACTGCTCGCGATCGCGATCCTCGTGGTGCTCATCATCTGGATGTTCCGCACCGCCCGCAACGCCGCCGACCTCGGGCGCTGGGACACCGGACTCGGAGCCGGTTGGACCATCGGCGGGTGGTTCATCCCGATCGGCAACTGGTTCCTCCCGGTGACGCTCACCCAGTCCATCTGGCGCAGCGCCGAGCCCGTGGCGCCGACGCGGGGCGGACCCCGGCGGCGCTCGCTGGCGGTCGGGCTCTGGTGGGCCTGCTACCTGCTCGGTCTCGTCTGCTACTCCGCGGGCGGGTCCGTCCCGGACATCGACACCGCACAGAGCGCGCAGGACCTCTACACGGCCGACACGCTCACGATCATCGCCTGCGTGCTGCTCGGGATCGGCGCGCTGCTCCTCCGCGGCACGGTCCTCGCGGTGCAGCAGCGCACGCGGGACCTCACCGCCGACGCGGTCTGACGGCGGGTCCGGGTACCCGGGGAGGGAGTCGAACCCTCATACCCCGAAGGGCCAGCGGGTTTAAGCCGCCTGCGTATGCCGTTCCGCCACCCGGGTGGGCGGGGTCAGGGTAGGCGCGGGATCCGACGGGGGTCCCGGCACCGGGTTCGGCACCGGGGCGGGCAGTGCATCGCCGAGCGCAGCCGCCAGGAGGGCCAGCCGGAGGCGTGGACGGGCCTCGCCGCGCACCCGGTTCGCGACGAGGACCCCCTCGACCATGTCCTCGAGGACGGGGGCGAGGGAGCGACCGCGCACCCGGACCGCCACGACCGCGCCGCCGGGGAAGCGCCGGATCGATCGATCACTCCCCGGGATCCGGGGCGGCGATCGGAACGCCGGGACCTCGAGCCCCGCGGCGCGTGCCGCGGTGCCGAGCGAGCGGGCCGCCGAAGCGAAGGTGAGTGCAGGTACTCCGTCCACGTCCCGCAGGTTCGCAGGGGGGTCGGACACCCCCGGTCCGACATGCGGTGCCGGCGTCGATCTCGAACCCCACGGGCCACACCACGCACACCCGCGTCGGGGCGCGCGGGCACCGGTAGCGTCGGCACGAGCCCATGGACCCCGCCGACGCCCCGACCGCCGTACCCGCCGAACCCCATCGGCGGCGTCACGACCGGGAGATCGTGCGCCTCGCCGGTCCGGCACTCGGGGCGCTCGCGACCGAACCGCTCTACGTGCTCGTCGACACCGCGATCGTCGGCACGCTCGGCGTCGCCGCGCTCGGCGGCCTCGCGGTGGCCGGGATCGTGCTGACCGCGACGTTCGCGATCTTCAACTTCCTCGCGTACTCCACCACGGGCGCGGTCGCCCGCCACGTGGGCGCCGAGGACCGGCGGGCCGCCGCAGCCCGGGGCATCGACGGCATGTGGCTCGCCGCCGTGCTCGGGATCGGCCTCGCCGCGGTCGGCATCGCCCTCACCCCCTGGATCGTGCAGGTGATGGGGGCCTCGGCCGAGGTCGCGCCGTACGCCCGCACCTACCTGCGCATCAGCCTCCTCGGCGCACCGTGCGTGCTGCTCGCGCTCGCCGGCGCCGGGTACCTGCGGGGACTGCAGACCACGCGTCCCACGCTGTGGATCGCGCTCGGGGCCAACGCGCTCAACCTCGTGATCGAGATCGTGCTCGTGTTCGGCCTCGATACCGGCATCGCGGGGAGCGCGTGGGGCACCGTGATCGCCCAGACCGTGGCGATGGCCGTCTACGTCACGATCGTGCTGCGCACCGCGCGCGCCGCGGGCGCCGGACTGCGTCCGAGCCTCGCGGGCATGCGCGCCACCGCGGTGGTCGGTGGCCACCTCATCGTGCGCACGGCGAGCCTGCTCGTCGCGCTGCTCACCGCGACCGCGGTCGCCGCGAGGATCTCCGACACCGCCCTCGCTGCGCACCAGATCGCGTTCCAGGTCTGGATCTTCCTGGCCCTCACGGTCGACGCCATCGCGATCGCCGGTCAGGCGATGGTCGGTCGACTCCTCGGTGCCGAGGATCCGCCCGGCGCGCGCAGCGCCGCGCACCGGATGCTCGAGTGGGGTGTGCTCGTCGGCATCGGCTTCGGGGTGATGCTCTTCCTGCTGCGCCCGATCGTCGTCCCGCTGTTCACCGATGACCCGGCGGTGCGCGACCTCGCGTCACAGGTGCTCGTGGTCGTCGCGCTCATGCAACCGGTGAACGCCGCGGTGTTCGTCCTCGACGGCGTCCTCATCGGTGCGTCCGACTCGCGCTACCTGGCGATCGCGATGGCGGGCGCAGGGATCGGGGTGTTCCTGCCGTTGGCCCTCGCCGTGCTCCTCGTGGACGGTGGGCTCCTCATGCTCTGGGGTGCGATCGTCGCCCTCATGGTCGCCCGGGTGGTCGGCCTCGGGGTCCGGTTCCGGGGGACGGCATGGCTGGTCCCGGGAGCGGTCCACCACCGCGCGTGACGTCCGGTCCCGGGCGCAGGGCACACGATCCGGGCGGCGGAGTTGCGGCCGGCGCCGATGCGCGGTTTCCTAACCGGGTGACCCCGCCCGCCGACGACCCCACCGCGCCCGAGGCCGAGCGCCGTCCTGGGGTCCTCGAGGTCGAGGAGGCCGAGATCCTCGACCTCGGACCGGCCGAGGCCGCCACCCCGACCCGTGCGCTCGTGCGCGTGCCACCGCGGGTCACCCGGGAGCTCCCGGACCCTGAGCCGCCCGACCGCGAGATCCGGTTCGGTGACGTCGATCCGTGGGGCCGCTCGGAGCGGATGCGCTCCCTCGCCCGTCGCCTCTACGACCCGCTCTACCGCTACTGGTTCCGGGTCGAGTGGGAGGGTCTCGAGAACATCCCCGTCGATGGCGGCGCGCTGCTGGTGTCGAACCACGCGGCCGCGATCCCCTCCGACGCGCCGGCGATCATGCACGGCATCGAGACCGAGCTCGGCCGCCCGGTGTACGGCCTCGCCGAGTACCTGTTCCGCGACCTCCCCGGCGTCGGGACGCTGTGGGCGCGGGCCGGCGGCGTGACCGCGCACCCCGACAACGCGTACCGGCTGCTCAAGGAGGACCAGCAGCTCGTGCTCGTGTTCCCCGAGGGCACCAAGGGCACCGGCAAGCTCTACAAGGACCGGTACCGGCTCGCCCGCTTCGGTCGGGGCGGATTCGTCGAGATCGCCATGCGGGCCGGCGTGCCGATCATCCCGATCGCGGTGGTCGGGGCCGAGGAGTCGATGCCGATCCTGTTCAAGAGCCGTCGCCTGGCGAACCTCACCGGCATGCCGTACTTCCCGGTCACCGCGAACATGCTCATGATGGGCCCGCTCGGACTCGTCGCCTACCTCCCGGCGAAGTTCCGCATCCGCGTCCTGCCCCCGATGCACTTCGACGTCGATCCGGACCAGGAGCGCTACTCCCGGGCCCGGGTCATGGACGCCGCCGAGAGCATCCGCGGCACCATCCAGGATGCCCTCTACGACATGCTGCGCACCCGTCGCAGCACCTGGTGGTAGCGGTGCGGATCCTCGTCACCGGTCTCGGCACCTTCTGGGGCAGCCGCCTCGCGCAGGCGCTCGAGGCGCTCGACGACGTCGAGGTGATCGTCGGTCTCGACACCGATGAGCCCCGGCTCCCGCTCGAGCGCACCGAGTTCGTGCGGGCCGACTCGGACTACTCGATCCTGCAGCGGATCGTGAAGGCCACCCGGGTCGACACGATCCTGCACACCCACCTGCTCGTCGACTCCACCGAGCACGGCACCCGACGGATGCACGAGGTCAACGTCATCGGGACGATGAACCTGCTCGCCGCCGCAGGAGCCGCCGGCAGCACCGTGCGCAAGCTCATCGTGAAGTCGTCGACCCTCATCTACGGCGCGGGCAAGCGCGACCCGTACTTCTTCCGTGAGGAGATGGAGCGCACCACCCCGCCGCGCACCGAGGTCGAACGCTCCCTGCTCGAGACCTCGGCCTTCGTGCGCGACTTCGCCGTCGACAACCCGCACGTCATCGTGACGAAGCTGCGGTTCTGCAACGTGCTCGGCGACGACATCTCCTCGCCGTTCTCGAAGGCCCTGCGACTCCCGATCGTGCCCGAGATCATGGGCTTCGACCCCCGCCTGCAGTTCATCCACGAGGACGACATCACCCGGGCGCTCGTCTTCGCGACCCAGAACGACGTCCCCGGCGTGTTCAACGTGGCGGGTCGGGGCACGATGCCGTGGAGCGAGGTGTGCCGGGTCGTCGGCAAGCGCCGGGTGCCGCTGCCGCCCGTGCTCACGAACTGGGCCGCCGAGCCGCTGCGCATGGCCCGGGTCGTCGACCTGCCCCCCGAGGTGCTCGACCTCCTGCGGTACGGCCGCGTCGTGGACACCCGGGCGTTCCGCCGCGCCGGGTTCGAGTACCAGTACACGACCGCGGCCACCGTGAACGCGTTCGCCCGCAGCCTGCGCCTCGAGGGCGTCATCGGTGACAACAACCCGTCGTACCGGTACCAACGTGACGTCGAGACCTTCTTCCGCCACTCCCCCGCCGTCCACCGCGAAGGATCCTGAGATGCCCGTCCACGTCGAACGCCGCGGCCGTGTCGAGGTCATCACGATCGACGACGCCGAGCGCCGCAACGTGCTCTCCGACGACCTCGTCGCCGGCATCGTGGCCGCGATCGACGCCGCCGAGGCCGATGAGGGGGTCGGCGCGCTCGTCATCACCGGGGCCGGCCGGGCCTTCTGCGCCGGGGCCGACCTCAGCGACCTCGCGGCGATGGGCAACGGCGACCGCGAGCCCGGCTCGGTGGTCGGCGTCTACGAGGGGTTCCTCCGGGTGCTGCGCTCGCCCCTGCCGACCGTGGCCGCGGTGAACGGCCCGGCCGTCGGGGCGGGCTTCAACCTCGCCCTCGCCGCCGACCTGCGCATCGCCGCCGAGTCGGCGCGCTTCGACGCCCGCTTCCTCCAGATCGGCATCCACCCGGGCGGGGGCCACACCTGGCTCCTGGACCGGGCCGTCGGCCCGCAGGCGGCAGCCGCGATCGACCTGTTCGGCAACCGCCTCGACGGTGCCGCAGGGTCTGCTCCACCGAGCGGGCGGTGTCGCCCTCGGGTTCGAAGTTCTGCGGGAAATCCACGAGGAAGTCCTGGATGGCCTGCGGGGTGGCGAGCCGGGCCAGCGTGCGCGCCGCGGTCAGGCTCAGGC
>JALRDW010000270.1 GCA_023262065.1 Acidimicrobiia bacterium
GCCGAATGGCAGAACGAATGGCAGAACGAAGCCCCCAGGGCGAACCGTGGGGGCCTGTTACCTAGTGTCGGAGGGGGGACTTGAACCCCCACGCCCTTGCGGGCACTAGGCCCTCAACCTAGCGCGTCTGCCTATTCCGCCACTCCGACGTGGAGGCGAGACTGTAGCGCACGACGGTCAGCGGACCGCCAGCCCGGGGTACCCACTGAACGCTCCGCCGAGGGCGTCGACGACCAGTCCGCGCACGTCGCGCCCGAGGAGGTACCGCGTGCGGTACTGCACCAACGGTTTCACCGCCCGCTGGTCGAGCACCGCACGTTCCGCACGGCGGTAGAGGGCCGCTCGTTCCTCGTCGTCCCCCTCGCGGCTGGCTGCGACGAGCAGGAGGTCGGAGGCGGGCGAGGACAGCCGGGCCACGTTCTCCGGCGCACCGCTGGCGAAGACCGGGAGCAGGAACGCCTCGGCGCTCGGATCGGCGGCCACCCAGCCGAGTCGGAAGAGGTCGGGTGTCTCGTTGGCGAGGAAGTCGTCGTAACCCGCCGGGTCGTGGGGTCGTGGCGACGCCGTGATCCCGACCGACGCCAACTGCTGCACCACGAGTGCCGCCAGCTGTGCCTGCGCGGGGGTTGCATCGAAGTCCACCGAGATGCTCGGAGCACCCCCGGACGGGTACGCCCGGGCGAGCGCGGCCCTTGCCGCCGCCGGGTCATGGTCACACACCCGCGCGCACGCACGGTCCGCGTGCCCGGAGACCGTCTCCGGGATCACACCACGCGCGACGCCGACGGTGGGGCCCAGGACGGTACGGACGAGGGTCGTCTCGTCGAGTGCGTGCAGGATCGCCGCCCGGAAGTCGGCGTTGGCGAACTTCGGGTTCCGGAGGTTCATCGCGTAGTTCGACACGGCCACGTAGGGCGAGGCGATCGCTCGTACCCGGGGCGGGAACTCGGTGCCGGCACTCCGGTCGACGAGCGTGACGTCCGCTCCGCGTGCGAGGACGGCCGCTCGCGCGGTCGCGGCGTCCACCACCTTGGCGACGGTGATGCGCCGAGCTCCGCGCCCCCGGACCCGCCGGAGCCGCCAGCCCTCGGGGGTCGCCGTCTCCACCGCGTACGGACCGGTGCCGAGGAATCCGCCGGGCACCTCGACCGCCGGGGCCACCACGCCGAGTCCGGGGTGGCCGAGGGAGATCGGGAACGTGGCGTCCGGTCGGGCGATGCGGATCTCGAGTCGGTCAGGGGCCACCGCCGTGATCCCGGACAGGGGACCGCCGGTGGCACGGGCTGCGGCGTACCCGTCAACCTCCTTGAGCAGGTCGGCGAGCGGCGAACGGGTCGCCGGTGCGACGACGCGTTCGAGCGAGGCCTTCACGTCCGTCGCCGTGACCACCCGCCCGGTCACGAACCTCCGCCGAGGGTCGAGGCGGAACCTGAACACCTGCTGGGCCGCGTCGACCGTCCACGAGCGGGCCAGACCCGGGCCGGCGAGCGAGGTCTCCGGATCCAGGCTGGTCAGCGGTGTCGAGGTCAACTGGGCGAGGGAGACCGACTCCGGATCCCCGGCGAGCGCCGGATCGGTCGAAGCCGGCGCGACGACCGCGAACCGGAGTTCGGCGACCGCCGCCGGCTTCGGCCGCACAGGTTCGGGTTCACCGGCGCACGCGGCGACGAGCAGCGCCGACAGGCCGCCTCCGAGCAACCGGCGCACGCGGCGGGTCACAGCACGACCTCCACCTCGGCGTGGTGGCAGGCGGCCAGGTGGTCGGCGGTCGCCCCGTCGGGACGGTCCAACGGGGGCCGGACCGACGAGCACTCCTCGGTCGCCTTCCAGCACCGGGTGCGAAACCGGCAGCCGGAGGGCGGGTCGGCCGGGCTCGGGACGTCCCCGTCGAGAATGCGCCTCGTCCGGCGACGCTCCTTCTGCGGATCCGGGATCGGGACCGCACTCAACAGGGCCTGTGTGTACGGGTGCTGGGGGCGCTCGTAGACCTCGTCGGCCGGCCCCATCTCGACGATGCGGCCGAGGTACATGACGGCCACGACGTCGCACGTGTGGCGGACGACCGAGAGGTCGTGCGCGATGAACACGTACGCGAGCCCGAGGCGGTCCTGCAGGTCCTCGAGCAGGTTCACGACGCCGGCTTGGATGCTCACGTCGAGGGCCGAGACCGGTTCGTCGAGCACGATGAGCGACGGGTCGAGGGCGAGCGCCCGCGCGATGCCGATGCGTTGGCGCTGGCCACCCGAGAACTCGTGCGGGTAGCGGTTCCCGTGCTCGGGATTGAGACCGACCATCGCCAGCAATTCCGCCACGCGCTCGGCTTCCCTGCCCACCGCCAGTCCGTGCGTCCGGAGCGGCTCGGCGATCATCTGGCTCACTTGCATTCGCGGATTGAGAGACGCGTAGGGGTCCTGGAAGACGATCTGCATCTCGCGCCGCAGGGGACGCATC
>JALRDW010000279.1 GCA_023262065.1 Acidimicrobiia bacterium
AGCAGCAGGCAGTCGGAGATCATCTGGTCGAGGCCGAAGGCGTGCCCACCCTTGATTCCGGCGCGCTCGTGGTCGATCCAGAGGCTCATGACGTCGTCGGCCGGGCACCCGGTCTTCTCGGCGTAGAGCTCCATGCAGGCACCGGCGAACTCCATGGCCGCCGCCGTGCCGTCCTCGTCGAAGTAGCGGGGGCCGCCGCCGAGCACGATCGTGCGCTCGGACCACTCCTGGAGCTTGCGCACCATGTCGTGCGGGAACCCGAGCAACTCGCCGATCATCGTGGCCGGGAGCGGGGCGGCGAGTTCACCCACGATGTCGACCTCGCGCTTCGCGAGTGCGGCGTCCAGGAGCTCGGTCACGATCTGACGCACGTGGTCCTCGAGCCCGCTCACCGCGCGCGGCGTGAACCGCCGGGCGACGAGCTGCCGCCGCACCTGGTGTTCCGGATCGTCGAGCCCGATGATCGAGGGGTCCGAGGAGATGCCCGGTCGGTATCCGTTGTCCGCCTGACCGGCGTTCGAGAAGGTCGCCTTGTCCTTCTCGATCGCGACGATGTCGTCGTAGCGCGAGATCGCCCAGAGCCGGTTCGTCGCGTCCCAGTGCACGGGGTCGTGCTCCCGCAACCACGCGTACGTGGAGTAGGGGTCCTCGGTGTAGAAGGTCCCGGCGAGGAGATCGGGTTGCTGGTCGACGGCGCCGTTCATGACGGCGCATCGTAGAGGGGGCTACGGTCCCCCGGCAGCCCGATGCGAGGAGGGATCCGGACATGCTCGAACGATTCAGGCTCGACGGCAAGGTCGCGATCGTGACCGGCGCAGGCCGGGGCATCGGAGCCGCGTGCGCCCGGGGCCTCGCCGAGGCTGGCGCCGACGTCGTGCTCGCCTCCCGCACCCGCGAGCAACTCGACGAGGTCGCGGCCGAGGTCCGGGCGATGGGCCGGCGGGCCCTCGTGCTGCCCACCGACGTGGTCGACAACGACGCCGTGGCCGCCCTGGTGCCGGCGGCGGTGGAGGAGTTCGGTCGGGTGGACGTCGTCGTGAACAACGCCGGCGGCACCGCACCCCGCCCGTTCCTCGACACCAGCCCGGGCTACCTCGAGCGTTCGTTCCACTTCAACGTCACCACCGCGTTCGTCCTCACGAAGGCCGCCGTGCCGGTGATGCTCGAGCAGGGCGGGGGCAGCGTGGTGAACATCTCCTCGACCATCGGCCGGCTGCGCGATCGCGGGTTCGTCGCCTACGGCACGGCCAAGGCCGCCCTCACCCACATGACGCGTCTCATGGCGGCCGACCTCGCCCCGAGGATCCGGGTCAACGGCATCGCGGTCGGGTCGATCGCGACGAGCGCGCTCGAGACCGTCCTGACCGACGACGGGCTGCGCACCGAGATGGTCGCCGGCACCCCGCTCAAGCGCCTCGGTGAGCCCGAGGACATCGCGATCGGTGCGGTGTACCTCGCGTCCCCGGCGTCCTCCTTCGTCACCGGCAAGTTGTTCGAGATCGACGGCGGCCTCGAGGAGGCGAACCTCGCCCTCGGCCTCCCGGACCTCTAGCCGCCCCGTGGTCGGATCCCACCCCTCCCCCGCGTACTACCCGAGCCGCTGGCCCGCCGAGGACGGCGGCCCGCGCCGCAACCAGGTGCCGCACTCGGGCACCGGACTCGACCTGCGGCCGGGCGAACGCCTCGCCGCCCACTTCCGGTTCGATCCGGCGGCCACGATGGTCGTCCAGCGCGACGAGGGTGAGCTCTACCTCCAACGCCACACGCTCGGCCCCGACACGGTCGGGATGGTCGAGCGCATCGACCCGATCACGCTCGAGACCATCGTGAGCTCCGGTGAGCTCCCGGCGGGCCCGACGTGGCCGGGCGGTATCGCGGTGGCGGCCGACGGCTCGATCCTGCAGACCTACGGGCGCTGGGCACACCGTCTCGATCCACACACCCTCGAGGTGCTCGCGGCCCGCGAACTGCCCCGGGCCCGGCCCTACAACTCGTTCGTGCTGCTCGACGACGGCACGATGGTGACGAAGGACTTCGGCAAGGACACCGACGAGCCGACCGGGATCATGGCGCTCGATCCCGTGACGCTCGAACCCCGGGCCGCCGAGTTCGTACTGCCGGAACGCTCGATCGCGCGGCTGAGCGCCGACGGGACCACGTTGTTCGTGGTCGGCACCGAGCACGTCTTCCGCCTCGAGTGGGACGACGGGTGGACCCTCGACACCGCGTTCGACGGCCTGTACCGCACCATCGCGGGGCAGACCTACGGCTGGGACGCGGTGATCGCGAGCGGCGCGGCCTGGTTCCTCGACAACGGCGAGGGCACCGAGGGGTTCATGGCGAAGGGGTCGTTCCGCACGAACGGCGCCTCCCCCGCCCCGCTGCACCTGGTGCGCGCCGACCTCACGGACGGCTCGGTCACGCTCCACGAGATCTGCGGGGCCCCGATGGGGATCGTCGCGAACCCGCCCGTGGTCGACGAGTCCCGCGCGATCGCGGTCGGGTTCGACAGCGCGAACGCCACGATGACCGCATTCGACATCCACGGGGACGGCACGACGAGCGTCCGCTGGCGGCGCGAGCAGGGCCACGGGCCGCACATGGTCCTCTACCCCGACACGGGCGAGCTCGTCACCCATGACCATGACCTCGAGCGGATGATGGAGCAGCTCGTGGTGCTCGACATCGGGACGGGCGCCGAGCGGGGTCGGGTCGACACCGGTTCCCCGCTCATGGCCCCGGTGTTCCCGGCCCCCGGGTTCGGGCGCGACCTCTACTCCTGCGCGTTCCCGGGGATCACACGCATCCGGGTCGAACCGGAGGCCTGAGGCCGACCCTGCGTAGTGTGCCGGTCCGTGAAGTGGACCGCCGCATTCCCCATGTTCCCCGCCGACCACCTGCTGCCGATGGCGCGCGCCGCCGAGGCCGCCGGATTCGACTCGATCACCGTCCCGGATTCGGTGTTCTACCCGGAGACGGTGTCGGCGAAGTATCCCTACAGCGCGGACGGCGGCCGGTTCTGGCCGGCCGACACCCCGTTCGTCGATCCGTTCATCTCGATCGCGGCGATGGCCGCGGTGACCGAGCGGATCCGGTTCCTCACGAACGTCGT